>JALRBM010000013.1 GCA_023257755.1 Candidatus Saccharimonadia bacterium
TCTAACCAACTGAGCTACGCTGCCGTGTGTACTTGAAAGATTGTAGCAAATCACAAAAAGTTTTTCCAGGGGGTGAGAAGAGAAGGCCTATTGCTTATATATAATAAATATGATATAGTTACAAAAGGTAGAAAACTACGAGTGAGAAGGAGCCCGCCATGGGATCTGGTCCGAACAACGGTCACGGTGACCAGTCGCTGGTCGCGGTGCACGTGCACGGCACGATCAACGTCTACGTCGGTCCGCCGCCCGCCCAGGGTGACGACACCACGAAGGCGTTGGACCACGTGAGCAACGTCCTGGAGGCGCTGACCCGCGCCATCACCTCGAACCCCCGCCCCGCCGACGCGCAGTGGGTGGACGCCGAGAAGGCGGAGCTCCCCCAGGAGTCCATGCCGAAGGAGCTGGCCAACACCGCGCCCGAGGACAAGAAGATCGACGACGCCCCCATGCCGGTTCCCGGCAACGTGGCGCCGCAGGAGGACACGCCCGCGGGCTTCAACGGCAGCGTCGGCAAGGAGCAGATCCTCGGCATCGCGGCCGAGCACGAGTTCTCCGAGCAGACCGCCGTGAAGCTCTACGGTTCCCTGACCGCCCCCCGCACCCGCAAGTACCTCGAGCGCCGAGGCGTGGAGTTCCGGGCCGGCGACAACGGCCGCTTCCGCAAGGCCGACCTCCGCAGGGTCGTCGGCCACCTCGACCCCGAGGACAGCCAGCTCTACGGTTACGGCGTGAAGCAGCACGAGCTGCTCCAGGTCGTGGCGAGCTAGCCGCTCGAAGTTCTACTGCATTCCCGGGTCCCCGCCGTGTGCGAGGACCCGGGTGTAGAACCCTTGTACTTGACTATGTTGTCGAGTGTGGAGGTTCTATAAAAATGCTATAATAATTTCATCACGCGATACACACTGATCCCTAGCGGATTAAGCGTCCCTCGCGCCTGAGTCATTCTCATCGTCTTCGGGTACCTGCTAGAAACGGGCAGTCGTAAACGGGCGAACAATCTGAAATCGTTTCTCTGAAAAACTAATCGGAGACTTTTGATAGTGAATGACGAAATCTTTTTGAATGAACGCGTGGTAGTGGAAGTGCTGTTTGAAGAGGGGCTGAACATATGCCGCCCGCTTCGTTTCCGGCGCCCGAATGGCAGGGAGGTCGAAGTGACCGAGCTGGGACTGCGGCACCCCAGCAATAATGGCCTCAAGACAATGCATATATTTGACGTAACAGACGGCGGGACTGATTACCGGCTGGAATTCGATTCGGAGCGGCTGACATGGTATCTGACACGGGAGGCCGACCATTATGCTGCGTGAGGAGTATAATCCGGAACAGCCGCTGATCATGCACATCGATCTCAATAGTTGTTTTGCGACGGTCGAGCAACAGGCTCGGCCGCAGCTTCGGGACAGGCCGGTAGCAGTCGTCAACCGCCGGACGGAAAGTACGGCGATCGTGACCGCCAGCTACGAGGCCAAGGCGCACGGTATCGGGGTTGGCATGAAGGTCAAAGAGGCCTTGAAGCTTTGTCCCGGTCTGGCCATCCTCGAGAGTGACCCGCCCAAATATCGATATGTGTACCATAAAATGCTAGGGATCATGAAGGACTACTCGGCCCATATCACGATGAAAAGCATCGACGAGGGGATCATTGATTTTACCCAAACGAGCGAGGCGATCCGAAGCCGCGGTCTTGCAGACATAGGTATGGAGATCAAACACCGGCTGAAGTCCGAGATAGGTTGTGCGATGCGCTGTAATGTGGGTATTGCACCTAATCGGTTCCTGGCAAAGACTGCGGCCGGGCTGCATAAACCTGACGGCCTGGACGAGATCACCCACGAAAATCTGCGCGCTACCCTTGCTACTTTAAAATTGACCGACCTGACAGGTATTGCTTCACGAAATGAAAAACGACTGAATTCGGTGGGGATCTATACCCCGATCCAATTCCTGGATGCGGACACGGTAACTCTGAAGAAGATTGTCTTTAAAAGTGTGGTGGGCGAATGGTGGCACCAGCGGCTGCGCGGCTATGAAGTGGATGACGTCGCCAGGACGATGAAGACGGTCGGCAGGCAATATGTGCTGGAATCACACTCGCTTCCCCGCCCTGTTATTTTGCAGCGCCTCCACCATTTATGTGAGTCGGTTGGCGGGAGAATGCGCTCGCAGGGCAAGGTCGCCCGGGGCGTGTTCGTGTATGCCAAGTCGTATGACTATGGTTATTGGCACGCCCGCCATATGAATGAAGTGCCGTTTTTTAGCAACCAGGCAATTTACGCGCAGGCGGCATTACTATTCGCAGGCGCTCCGTCGGGGAAATTGAAAGAAATCGGGGTTACTTGTTATGAACTGGAAGACGGTCTGGGCGACCAGTTGAGTTTATTCGGCGACCAGCTCGCCCGCGAGCAGCAGGTGACGAGCGCTATCGACGAGATCAACCAGCGCTTCGGTGAGCGCGCCATTCATGCGGCCCATACGCTGGCCAAGGGGGCGTTTTTGCAGCCGAAGATTCCGTTTGGTAGTACCCGGTATCTGTAGTTCTGGCATATAATAGAAAAATGTACACGCCGATTCAAATAGGCATTCCCCGAACGCATGAGTCCAAAGTCAGCTACATAGAGCACACGCCCAGCGCGGCGCTGGGTGAGATAGTGTATTGTTTTTGGACATTTCGCGCAGTTATTCCGCTCCCCGACCGTTTTATCTACTTAGTCCTGCCAGATGGCTGCATCGACATTATCTTTGATGTGGCGGACGAGCCGGAATTTGACGGCGCGCTTATCATGACGCCTTCCACGAGGGCGGAGCCGGTCGACATACGGCCGGATTTCTCGTATGCAGGGATCCGCTTGCAGCCCGGTGCATGGGCGGGCGAGCCGGTCGAGATAGTGGGAAGTGCGGCTTTTTATGATAGTCTGGCTGCCTACAATCTAAGAGAGGCACGGCGGATGCTCGCTGATTCGGACGACGTCCTCTCGAGGCTTCATTATATTGCTGAAGAACTGAAGAACCATGGGATAATCCGTTCCAGTCCTTTTGTAGCTGCGCTTTTAAAAAAGGAACAGCTGTCGGTTGAGGACCTGGTTATAACGAGCGGCTACAGCCGTCGGCAGCTGCAGCGGATTCTTAAGGAGAGCGTCGGTTATAGCCCGCACGACTTCATAAAAGTACTTCGATTTCAGCGGGCTTTACAGAGCGGCAAGGAAGCCGCCCGGCAATATGCCGACCAGTCGCATTTTATCCGGGAATGCAAACGGGTGACGGGCATGACCCCGTCGCAGCTCCGGACTATGTATCGTTTGGCCGATTCATCCAATGCTTAGACAGTGATGTTCGCTAAGATAAAGCTATGAAATTTAGTCTTGCCCCCGAAATATACACTGATAAATACGATGAGTCGCTTCAATTCTACCAGGACGTCCTTGGCTTTTCGTTAAAAGCTTCACCTGCGGGATTTCAATCTATGGAAGGATTTGCTGTCCTGGTTCATCCGCATAACCCGGCATGCGAACTGTATCTCTGCGTGGCGGAATCACCGTTCGTTGATCCGGTATTTCACCCTGCTTACTCTGGCAAAGGTCTGATTTTTCAGGTTGAGGTAGACGACGTGGACAGATTGTATAAGCAGGCTACTCAACACAAGACGCCAGTCGTGTTAGGTATGACCGAAGATCCTGGGAACGGGCGCCACTTCGCCATGAAAGACCCAAACGGTATAATTATTGACATAGTGGAGTTTAAAAATGGCAGAAACGATTAAAATCACCGAACTGTTTGGCGCGAATCTAGCTGAACTGCTTGCAAGTAAAATTAGCGCCGAGTACCCGCAGTTTGATGCAGATGGTTTTATTCGGGCCGTTAGCGCAGCGACAGAGGGTCAGTCCTATACGCGCCGCATCGAGCTGATCGCCGAGGAACTTTGCAATTTTCTTCCAGCTGATTATTTAGACGCCCTCGCGATTCTTATGCGTATTCTTGGACCTGAAAATCCCAATGAGACCGGAATGTTTACTCATTTTTATTGGCTGATGCCGGTGGGAAAGTTCGTGCAGCTGTACGGAATCGATCATTTTGAGGAATCCATGGTCGCGATTGAGGAGATTACCAAGCGCAATACGGGTGAATACGCTGTGCGGCCCTACATTCGGGCTAATCCCAAGGCGGCGCTGAAAAAGATGACCCGATGGGCGACATCTGACAGCTTCCATCTTCGCCGGCTGGCATCGGAGGGGCTGCGGCCGAAACTCCCGTGGGCACCAAAACTGGAGGTATTTATCGACGACCCTGCGCCGGTGTTTTCTCTCCTCGAACTTCTAAAAGAAGACCCTTCAAAGTTCGTCCAAAAGTCGGTGGCCAACCATTTGACTGATTATCTTAAGGTCAATCCTGTTCCAGCCAGGGCGCTTATAAAGGAGTGGCGAACGAGCCAGCATCCTTCGACCCAGTGGATCATCAAACACGCCACGCGAAAGATACAGTAGCATGACCGAAATATCCAATCAAAGTGCACCGTTAGTCTGTAAAGTAAAAATGTAAACAAAGGAGAAGATATGAAAAAAATTTATCCACTTATTATCACTGGCGAAATCAAA
>JALRBM010000088.1 GCA_023257755.1 Candidatus Saccharimonadia bacterium
AAAGCGCTCGGCGAGGCCGTCCTTGATGGCTTCCTTCTCGCTGAAGATCAGTTTGTTTGCCTTGCGGTCGCTATCAAGGATACGGACCTTAAGCGTTTGGCCGACCAGTACATTGAGGCGCTGGAGGATTTCATCTTTGTCGCTGCTACCGACACGTGGGTAGTGTTCGGCTGAAAGCTGCGAAACAGGCAGGAATCCACGGACGCCTTCGAACTCAACCAGCAGACCACCGCGATTTGCGTCGTAAGGGGTGATTTCGATGACTTCACCGCTCTCTAATTTGGCGGCGACCTCTTCCCAGCCGCGGTCCTTGGCGGCTTTTCGAAGAGAAAGCAGCGAGTAGCCGTTTTCGAGCTCGGCGTCGACGACGCTGGCCGTTACTTCATCACCTTCCTTCAGGCTGCGAGAGAACCCTACTTCGCGGCGCGGAACAAGTCCGACGCCTTGGGCGCCGAGGTCGATAAGGACTTCGTGCTTACGAAGACTTAATACCGTACCGGTAATTACCTCTCCTGCTGTTAGTTGCTTGATGCTGTCGCTATGCTCGGCGAGCAGGTCATCCATTGTTACTGTGGCTTTTGCCATAAGTTTTACTAATGAAAGCTATGCTGTTATAACAGCACGGACTCTCATTATACTCCTTCCTTAATTGATATTTCTTAGAAGCATACTGAAGTAGAGTGCTCCTAGATTACCTTTATTGTACCCCAGATGGAAAGACAAGTCAAAGAGAGAGGTACGCTCGCCGCGAGCGCAGATAGCTTGCGAATACAGCAGTTATGCTACCGAGCATCAGGAGTGAAACGACAACTTCACCCGGACCGGTTGCCGGAAGCTCGCGGGTTGGACCAGCTTGAGGCGTGGTTTGCGGATTCGTAGACTGGCCAGACGGATTGGTCTGCTCGGACTTTTTCTCCTCCTCTTTATTTTCTGCCGGTCGCTCCTGCGGCTGCGCGGCCGTCGGCCGGGTCTGGTCCTGCTGCCTGTTAATGAAATAGACCCCGCCTATCAAGGCACCTGCCAGCAGTACCGCCACCACAATAAACCCGAGAATCGAACCCCCCTCGTTGACTCGCCCCATAACTCTCCCTCTCCTTTACTTTTCTTTACTATACTGACTTTTTACTTCGAACGCAAGTCAACGCTTTATGGTACACTACAGACATGTTAGTGACGGTCGACACGGGTGGGACAAAGACGTTAATCACGTCATTCGAACGCGACGGGAAGATGGGGAGACTCATCAAGTTTCCCACGCCCGAAAAGCAAACCGACTACGTCCGAATTCTTCGTAAGACCTTGGTTGAAAACTACGATGACAAACACGTCGACGTTATCGTAGTTGCGCTGCCGGGAATTATCAAGGACGGCGTTGCAGTATGGTGCAATAACCTAGGGTGGAAGAACTTTGACGCCCTCAAGGCTCTTTCCGGAGTCTTGGGCGATACGCCCGTGCTCGTTGAAAACGACGCTAATCTTGCGGGCCTAGCCGAAACGAGGGTTATTGACCCGATGCCGATTTCTTCCCTGTACGTGACAATCAGCACCGGTATTGGAACGGGAATCATCACTGCCGGCCGGATCGATCCGGGACTTCGTCATAGTGAAGGCGGGCGGACTATGGTGGAATTTGACGGCGTTATAAGAGAATGGGAAACATTCGCATCAGGTAAAGCAATTCACCTCGCTTATGGCAAGTACGCCCGTGACATTACCTCTGAACGGAGTTGGCATCAAATCGCCGATCGCATTAGCCGCGGCTTCCTGGCAGTTATCCCCGTTATTCAGCCCGATATTATTATCATAGGCGGCAGTATCGGCACGTACTTCAGCCATTATGGGTCACAACTTCAAACAATCTTACGCGAGAAGCTCCCCGCTCATATCCCTACTCCGCGCATCGTCAGGGCTAAACACCCCGAACATGCTGTTGTCTACGGATGCTACTACTATGCACTCGACTATCTCGCTGGCCGCTAGATTATCGGGTGATTACCCCGATCTTCGGTTTATCAGCGGGGATGAGTTCCGCTGGGACCCGGAGCAAAAAACGATTTTTTATGAGTCCACCGGGGAGCCAGCCTTCCTTTTGCACGAACTTTCGCACGCCCTGCTTGACCACGACGACTATCTAAAGGATGTTCGGCTCCTGGAGATGGAACGGGATGCCTGGGAACATGCTATTTTTAGCCTTGCAGCCCGCTACGAGGTGCGCATCACCGAAGACCTTGCACAGGATGCCCTGGATAGCTACCGGGACTGGCTTCACGCCCGCAGCCGATGTCCCAGATGTTCGGCAACCGGTATTCAAATTAAGAAGTATCTCTACCGATGTATTGTCTGCCGGGAGACCTGGAAGGTGAATGACGCCCGTTCGTGTTCCCTCCGCCGTTATCCCCTACCTACTAAAAATACCCGGTATTAACCGGGTATTTTTAGTGGCAGCGGCCTAGGCTGCTTGGTCTAGTTCTTCAACTTGCACAGACTTCACAGTTATAGGGGTAACTGTTGCAGTGCTCTTGCGTCGGCGAGAAATACGCCCGCCCTTCGCGCCCGCCAAGCGGGCAAGCTCTGGGTTAGCGGCAAATCCGCCAGTTGTGCCGTTGCGACCACCTTTTGCGCCAATTTTAGCGTAAAACTGTGGGTCACGGGCCAAGTTTTTTGCGGCAGCTTTCCTGCCACCTGCTTTTGTTCCTGCCATTAGATAAACTCCTTTTACAGATAGAATCTGCTTTTACCTCACACGTGATATGTGTATGGTAAACATATTAACATTTCTTATGCTTTTTGTCAATATTTACACAAGCGTTTTTTATTGTATATATCATATTGTATTTATGCTGCGGGTGCTATATTATAAATGTGCACCTGTTTGGATCCAAAATCGATTCAAAAGTAAACGACCCTATCTGCGAGACGGGTCGTTTTTATTTCCGGGTATATTAACTAGTTAAAAGCGGCGGCGTAGCTATCTGCAAACTGCTTCTCAAGCGAAGCGAAGGTGGAAGCCGTGTCATCAACAGTCGCCTTTAATATCCCGTAAGCTTTTTTAAGCTCATCAGTCGCCTTTTCAAACCGGACCCGATCCTTGGCTTCATGGGCAATTTGAAGCTCCTGCCAACGGGCCGCAACACCTTCGGTACGTTCTTTAACTATAGAAAGGACCGGCTTAAACTCCTCGCCCGGCTTCAGTTCACTAAGCTTTTTACCCGCCTCCAGCCAGTTGGCGGCTAGTTGCTTCCATACCTGCTCATCCAGCTCACCCTCAGTCTGAAGAGGTGCAATAACCTCTGTCATCCTCTTTTCATCCTCAAGATAATGAACGACACGCTCCAGACTGACCCCAAGATTCTCTAGTGATTGGCGCGCCGAGAGGCACTTTTCCTTCAATCGCTTTACGTGTTCGAAGCTGCTTTGCCATTCGATTAGCACCTGTACGTCGCAAAGATCCTTTTTCGCCGCAATGTCATCCTGGACGGTCTTAAGCGCACCAAGCTTCTTGCTTCGATCCTCACCAGTCTGCGCGGCAAGTTTCAGACTACTATCCAGCGAACTACGCACTTCCCGAGGTGCTGCCATAGACGTTTCATCATAGGCACGCCACGTAGCTATACTCCACGCTGCATATGCGCCTAAAATAATGAGGAAGATTAGGACCGCAGAGGTGATTATCATCAGCTTCTTATGGCTTGAGATAAACGATCCTGCCCTCGTACTTTTCATTTTCATCGGCGAATTCCCAACTGCGTGGACCAAAGCTCGCTGGCAAGCGGCCACGGATTAAACGTACATCCCTGGAGGCTGATTGATTGCTGCTGCATGACCGCAGCAGGCCCCCCGGCGCCAGAACAGTTAGCATGGCCATGCCCCAGCCAATGACCCGTCTCGTGGTTAACGACCATATGTCGGTAGTCCCGAAGACTCCCGCCGGCGCTATTCCACGATGGCGTCGCCGTCAGCCACCTATCCTGATTTATAATGACATACCGGCCGGCTCGACAGCTATATTCCACCCCGCACCCGGAAGAAAAGGTAGGGAGCTGGCTGGCTTCACTGAGAACAAGGGTAAACATTCCCCCGCTGGCAACTTCCTGGAAGGACACGCCCATACGCGCCCACCCCC
>JALRBM010000113.1 GCA_023257755.1 Candidatus Saccharimonadia bacterium
GAGCTGCTGGAAAGCCAAGGCATGCGCGTTTTTACAAACCGTACTGGATCAAATTTTACCCGCGGCGTCGCAGCGGCTCTTTTGGGTGAAGTTGATGCCAAGGGTAAGCTCGAGGCCGACATCGCCGTACTGGAACTTGACGAGGCGCACGCCGTGCACTTCGTCCGGGCTATCCCACCCCGCTTCAGTCTGCTTTTAAATGTGATGCGCGACCAACTCGACAGGTTCGGCGAGATCGACGTGACAGCCAAGATGCTGGCTACAATCGCCAAGGCGACAACCGACACTGTCGTCCTCAACCGAGAGGATCCGAGAATCGCGGATATCGCAAACGTCCTGACCGGTCAAAAAATCAGCTATTTTGGATTGTCCGATGTGCTGCGTCCACTTTTTCCAAGTGATGACGAAATGCGAAAAGATACCAAAGAAAAGGGTCGATCCTTCCCTGATACCGATGTTGTTTTGTCGGCAATTAAAGATGATAAGGCACAGTTTCTAATCGATAATAGCCCCTCTGTCGTCACCATGCAGCTTCAAGGCGTTTACAATATCTTCAACGCCGCCGCCGCACTTGCGCTTGTCCGTGCCGTCCTCGGTGACGATCACGACAAAGACAAGCTGCTCGGCGCTCTTTCCAATGTCACTCCGGCATTCGGGCGCGGCGAACAATTGATGGTCGCCGGCCAACCTCTTGAACTCGTCCTGGTAAAAAATCCGAGCGGATTTCGTCTGAGTTTAGCGTCATTTAGTCCGGCGGGATATGCGACGATGGTTGCCGTTAACGATAACTATGCCGACGGCCGTGATATGTCATGGCTATGGGATGTCGATTTTGACAGCCTGAAAACAGACGGCGTCGCAGAAGTTTCAGGCATCCGCGCCTACGACATGGCACTGCGGCTTCAATACGAAGAAGTAGCCGTATCGCATGTCGAGCCAAAACTGGAAGAAGCCCTAAAGCATTTTCTCAATGAATCACCTGATATTCCAAAACGAATTTACTGCACCTACACTGCGATGCTCGCCCTTAGACAGCTGCTTTCAAAAATGACGAATGTGGAGAACGTCCGATGAGCGAAAAAATGATTACCATCGTACAGCTTTATTCCCATGATATGAATATTTACGGCGACTGGGGCAATGTCTTGACAATAATGCGGCGGCTGGAATGGCATGGCTACACACCACGACTGGTTGAGTATAATCCCGGCGATGCCTTTCCCAGCGAAGCGGATATTATTATCGGTGGCGGCGGGCAGGATGCCGGGCAAGACAAGATACAGGCAGACCTGCAAAAAATTAGCAAAACGCTTCATGCACTTGCCGATGATAATACACCCATGCTGGTGATCTGTGGGCTCTACCAGATGTTTGGCAAATTTTTCAAAACGCAGGATGGCCATATCATCGAAGGGATCAGCCTGCTTGATATCGAAACTCATGCCGGATCCGAGCGTCTGACCGGCAATATTGTCACCCGCAGCCATCTGTTCGGTGAACTTATCGGGTACGAGAACCACAGCGGACAGACGTTTCTCGGTAACAACGTCCAACCGCTTGGCCGGGTCATTAAAGGCGCCGGTAATAACGGCCAGGACGACAGCGAAGGCGCCTGCTTTAAAAACGTCATTGGCAGTTACCTGCATGGTTCGGTGTTGCCCAAAAACCCGGCGCTTGCCGATCACCTGATCGAAAAGGCGGTGATTCGTAAATACGGTGAATTTACTCCGACTGTCATCGACGACCGGTTTGCCGAACTAGCCCGAGCGGTCGCTTTAAAGCGTCCGAGATAATGTTGTAAATAATGCCCGTGATCTCTCCCGGGCAGCTCTATACACTGATTGCATGACCCTTCCGTCCGATTCACGATCCATCGTTAGACATGCCGTGCAAGCTGTTACTCCTTTTGACAAGCAGGAGCAAGAGCATATCGATGATATCCTAGCCTGGATCGACAGCGGCGCGGGCCTTTTTAGAATTAAAAAGCCGGATGTACCGCCCAAGCACCTCGTCTCCTACTTCGTCGTTCTGGATCCTGATACAAAACAAATTCTGCTCATTGACCACATCAAAGCGCAGCTTTGGCTTCCGACGGGCGGGCACGTCCTTCCCGATGAGGATCCGAAAGATGCCGTCATCCGTGAAGCCGACGAAGAGCTATCCATACAGGCCGTATTCTTTAGAGGCAATACCGATCCTTTTTTCGCCACGGTCAATACGACCGTCGGCCTTACGCCGGGCCATGTTGATGTTAGCCTATGGTATATCCTGCGCGGTTCGGCTCATGATTATGTCCGATTTGATAAAAGTGAATTTACCGATGTCGAGTGGTTCAGTTTCGATGAGATCTTAGAGATGGACCCTGTCATCTTTGACAAGAATATGCATCGGTTCGTGCGTAAGCTACAAGGCTTATTGTCCGACCTTTAGACGTTCTAGTTCAGCTACGACTTGTTCGCCGTGACCAAGCGGCGTAACGCGGCCATAGACTTTTACAACCGTTCCTTCTGGATTAATAATGAATGTCCGGCGCAAAATACCTTCCTTGCCAAACATTTTCTTTCCCCAGGCACCGTATGCCTCGATGGCTTTCTTGTCCGGGTCACTCAGAAGTGTAAAATTCAGCGAATGTTTTGCCTTGAACTTTTCGTGGCTTGCCACGTTGTCGGCGCTGATACCGATCACTTCCGCTCCGGCGTCTGCAATCTTGTCACGAGCATCGCGCAGGCTGCAGGCTTCGACCGTACATCCCGGCGTATCGTCCTTTGGGTAAAAGTACAGCACGACCCACCTGCCCTTGTAGTCCGCTAAAGTCCGCATCTTGCCCTCAGAGTCACTGAGTGAAAAATCAGGTGCAGGGTAGGGAGGCTGTTTCATACCTTCAGTATACCCCACCGTTCATACGTTATAATAGTCAGGAGTGGCGGAGAAAAAATCATCTCGTATTTTGACCTTTGACCTGATGCGCGGGTATTTTTTGGTGGCCATCATCCTCGATCATTTGAACTTTTTTCCTAACGGATTCGATTGGTGGTCGGCACGCGGCGAGCTGTTTGTAACTACCGCGGAGGGGTTCTTTTTTATTTCCGGGATCGTCCTGGGAATCGTGCGCGGAGCAAAACTCGTTAACGAACCCTTCAAGAATGTCGTCATACTCCTGCTAAAACGTGCCGTGCAACTTTATCTTACCCTGATCGTCCTCGTGCTGCTATTCACTATTGTCGGCTGGCTGTTTTTCATGAATACCCCTGGCCTAAAGATTGGCATACTGCAGCCTATTGGCAACGTATGGGCCCTTATCTGGCAGACTCTTACCCTGCAGTACTTCTATGGCTGGGCTGATTATCTTCGCCTGTACGCGATCTTTCTGGTTGCCAGTCCGCTTGTCATGTGGCTGCTTCGGAGAGGGAAGTGGTACATTGCGCTCGCCCTATCGTGTGTCACCTGGCTCGCCTTTCCCATCAACCCGGAAGCTCCCGACCTTACCCAGGAACTTCTCCAGCCGCTTAGTTGGCAGCTGCTTTTCTTTGGCGGGATGATTGTTGGTTTCCACTGGAAAAAAATTGTTTCATGGTGGCAATCGCTACGATTAAACGTGCGTCGTCTATTCACCTGGACGACACTTGCCACGGCCAGCCTCACCTTTGCACTCAATATCTTCATCGTCTTTTGGCCGCAGGTGTTAGGCCCTGACGCACTGAAACTGCCGGAGTCTCTTTCGGCTTACGAACT
>JALRBM010000029.1 GCA_023257755.1 Candidatus Saccharimonadia bacterium
TAATCTTGGCCATTGTGACCTGGCGCACCAGCCACGAACTGGATCCATACAAGACCCTTGAATCTGATACAAAACCTCTGAACGTACAGGTCATTGCGCTGCAGTGGAAATGGCTGTTTATTTATCCTGATGAAAAACTGGCAAGCGTCAATATCCTCCATGTTCCTGAGGACACGCCGGTTAATTTTACGATTACTTCGGATGCACCGATGAACGCCTTTTGGGTCCCCAGTCTTGGGACCCAGGTATATGCGATGAGTGGTATGTCGACAAAACTTTCGCTTAACGCGACGGAGCCGGGAGACTACAAAGGATCATCATCAAATATCAGCGGCGAACGTTTTGCCGATATGGCGTTTACCGTGAGGGCAATGACGCCTGATGAGTTCGAGGACTGGGTGGGTCGGGCCCAAAAGGGCTCAAAAGGATTGGATCAGACGGCGTATGATGCCTTGGCAAAGCCTGGCGTCCTAAAGGAGCCAGAATATTACGTGCTGAAAAAACAGGATTTATATGATAGTGTCGTAATGAAGTTTATGATGCCCGGGCCTCGTCATGGCCACGGCGTGGAGGGACACTGATGGATTGGCTACTTGGAAGGTTCTCGCTAGACGCATTCCCTAAGGAATTAGTGACACAGGGCGGTGCTTTATCGATGGTCGCCATAGGCATACTGGTGGTTGCCGCGCTATTTTACTTTAAACGCTGGACGTGGCTTTGGAAGAACTGGCTGACCACGCTGGATGCTAAAAAAATCGGCGTGATGTATATTATCGTGGCAGTGATTATGCTGCTCCGGGGTGTGGCAGACGCCTTGATGATACGCGCCCAGCAGGCGCTCGCAAGCGGCGATGCCTCGGGCGTTCTTAGTTCAGACACGTTCCAGCAGGTATTCTCGGCCCACGGGACCATTATGATTTTCTTTGTCGCTATGGGGCTGATGTTCGGCCTGATCAATCTGGTTCTTCCCCTGATGTTAGGTGCGCGAGACGTCGCGTTTCCGTTCCTTAACTCTGTAAGTTTTTGGCTGTTTGCTATCGGTATGGTACTGGTGAACGTGTCGATTATGGCGGGCGGATTTTCGACGGGAGGTTGGTTGGGGTATCCACCGCTAACAGGGCTGGAGTATAGCCCCGGACCAGGAGTTGACTATTGGATATGGTCGCTTCAAATAGCCGGTGTCGGCAGCTTGCTTTCGGGAATCAACTTCCTCGTTACTATCTTGAAAAAGCGTGCCCCCGGAATGACGTTGATGAAAATGCCGATTTTTGCCTGGAGCGTTCTGGTCACGACAATCCTGATTATTTTCGCATTTCCTATTCTTACGGCGACGCTCGGCATGCTTTCCCTGGATAGATTGATGGGGATGCACTTCTTTACCTCCGACTTTGGCGGTAATCCGATGATGTACGTTAACCTTATATGGGCATGGGGCCATCCCGAGGTATATATTTTGATCCTCCCGGCGTTCGGTATTTTTTCAGAGATCGTCGCTACCTTTGCAAGGAAACGGTTGTTTGGATATAAAACGATGGTCGGAGCGCTTTTTGCGATCACATTTTTATCTTTCGTCGTGTGGCTGCATCACTTCTTTACGATGGGTGCAGGGGCGAATGTTAATGCGTTCTTTGGCATTACGACGATGATCATTGCCGTGCCGACGGGCGTCAAGATATTCAACTGGCTGTTTACGATGTATCGGGGGCGGATCAAATTCGCGTCACCGATGCTGTGGTTCATGTGCTTTGTGGTGACGTTTACGATCGGGGGTGTATCGGGGGTGTTGATGGCGGTTCCGGCGCTCGACTTTCAGGTACATAATAGCTTGTTTCTTGTTGCCCACTTCCATAATGTTATTATCGGCGGTGTTTTGTTTGGGTTTTTTGCCGGACTTACCTATTGGTTTCCAAAGATTTTCGGGTTCAGCCTTAACGAGCGCATTGGTAAATATGCGACCTATTGCTGGCTCGTCGGATTTTTGGTGGCCTTCTTGCCGCTCTATGCTCTGGGACTGATGGGTGCAACCCGGCGGCTTGACCATTATGATGGCGACGGCTGGCAGGTCCTGTTCATGGTTGCAGGTGTCGGTGCGATGATCATTGCCCTCGGCGTTGGATTGCAGCTGCTTCAGCTGGCTGTCAGCATCTGGCAGCGTAAAAAGAACGTCGATACTACCGGCGATCCCTGGAATGGTCGGACGCTCGAATGGTCCGTTGCTTCGCCAGCGCCGTTTTATAACTTCGCTCGTACCCCAATCGTTGATAGTCGCGATCCATTCTGGGAGGAAAAACAGCTCATTGCAGCCGGTCGTCCTCCTAAAAAACCACCATATCAGGATATCCGTCTTCCTAAAAACAGCGGACTGGGGTTGGTGATAGGAGCGTTCAGTTTCTTCATTGGCTTTGGACTGATTTGGCATATGTGGTGGCTGGCTGTGATTGGATTGATCGGGGTGATCGTCACGGTTATCATTCGCTGTTCAAATGATGATACCGAGTATACGCTAACGGCTGCCGAGCTTGAAAAGTTGGATAAGCAGACAAGGAGGCGCTTCGCATGAGTATTGTCGCAGGACAAGAGCATCGAGTCGAGGAACACGAAGCGACGGCGACAAAGACGCTGGGATTCTGGATCTATTTGATGACGGATTGCATCCTGTTTGCCAGTCTTTTTGCGACGTATATCGTTCTTCGCGAGGGGACATATGGCGGACCTGGCGGCCGTGAACTATTCGAACTGCCATTTGTTCTTCTTGAAACGATTATTCTGCTTGCCAGTAGCTTTACTTGTGGTTTGTCGCTTTTAGCAGCACGGAAAGGGCTTGTAAAGCCCGCTATCATAGGTCTTGGGGCGACGTTTGTTTTGGGTGCAATATTCTTGACGCTGGAGCTTGGAGAATTTTTGAAATTAATGGGCGAGGGGCATAGTTGGCAGGCAAGCGCATTCTTGTCAGCGTTCTTTACGCTTGTCGGAACGCACGGTCTTCATATCGCCGTCGGGCTGCTGTGGGTGCTTGTGATGATTATCCAGCTTGTCCGGCAGGGGTTGACGTCAGGAACAATACGGCGGCTTGGTATGTTCGGTTTGTTTTGGCACTTCCTTGATATTATCTGGATATTTATCTTTACGATTGTGTATTTGATGGGAGTTATATAACCTATGCGTGATGAAAAACAAGCCGGCAAAGGGATTGAAGATAGTGCAATGCAGCGGTATGTTATCGGTTTTTTGTCCGCACTGGTTCTGACACTTGCGGCATATGGGCTGGTCGTGGGGCAAGTCCTGACGGGCGCGATGCTGATCGCTGCGATCGTTGTACTTGCGGCCATTCAGCTGGTTGTGCAGCTTGTCTGCTTTTTGCATTTCGGCAGCAAAGGCGCGGACGCTCGTCTGCACCAGGCGACATTTTATCTGATGCTTATCATTCTTGTTATCATTGTCGGCGGATCGCTCTGGATCATGGCAAACCTGAATTACAATATGATGATGTCGCCCGAAGATATGGACAAATATATGCTTGAACAGAGCAACAAAGGGTTTTAATGCGAGGGATAAGAAAATACTACTGGCTGGCCAAGCCGGGGATTGTGTATAGCAATGTTATTGCGGCGATTGCCGGATTCTTTTTTGCAAGTACGATCGTTGGCCGGTTGGATATCGTAAGCTTTCTGGCCACGGTGGGCGGGATGGGGTTCGTGATTGCCTCGGCGTGTGTCCTGAATAATTATCTCGATCGGGCTATCGACAAAAAGATGAAGCGGACCAGTTGGCGGGCGACGGCAACGGGAAAAATCTCGACAAGGGCTGTTTTTATGTATTTGGGTATCCTGGGCGCGGTTGGCTTTATGCTTTTAATTATATTTACGAACTGGCTTGTCGTGGGGTTGGTGGCGCTGGCGTACTTTTCGTACATCGTTCTTTATGGCGCGGCCAAGCGGACGACCATTCACAGTACGCTTATCGGGACAATCCCTGGCGGTATCCCGCCGGTTGCAGGGTATGCGGCGGTGATCGGAGTACTCGACTATGTCACGCTTCTCCTTTTTCTGGCTATGGTATGTTGGCAGATGGCTCATTTCTACTCAATTGGGATGCGTCGGCGAGATGAGTATGCGGCGGCAAATCTTCCGGTGATGCCAGTGGTAAAAGGCATGCATCCAACAAAGGTGCAGATTTTAGCCTATATCGCGGCGTTTGTTGTCGTTGTTCTGCTCCTGGTGATCACAAGCCCCCTGAACTTTAGTTTTCTGGCAGTAATGACAATTCTTGGGTTTGTTTGGTTTTTTAGGGGCGTGCGTGGCTTTAAGGAGAGTAACGATCAGGCGTGGGCAAAGCGTATGTTTCTTTTCTCGCTGGTCGTCCTTTTATCGTTTTGCTCGCTACTATCTATTGGCGTGCTATTACCGTAAGTGATATACTTGGCTCATGGTTTTTCTGCATGTTATCGTGGCCGTATTCAGCCTAATCTTTACGAGTTATACGTACCTAAGCCCCACACAGACGCGCCTGAAAATTGCTTACTTATTAGTCGGGGGAACACTTGCGACGGGAGTATATTTGGTGTGGAGCGCGCCTGCTCATATGCTTGAAGCGTGCATGATGGGACTCTTTTACCTTGCGTTAGTATCGGTTGGGATTGTTGCTGCCCGTACTCGGTTAGCGGCAACGAGAGTAAAAGAACCAATCATAAAATAGGGATATAAATGAAGATAACAATTGTTGGTGGTGGCTTTGGCGGTGTAAAAGCGGCGCTGGAACTAGCTGAAGATGATAGAAATACGATAACTTTGATTTCGGATAAGACAGAGTTTCAATACTATCCAGCGTTGTACGGCGCCGCAACGGGGCATAATCATTTGGAGTCCTGGGTTCCGCTTGAAAAAATATTCAGCGGCAAGTCAAATGTTATGCTCGTTCAAGATACGATCGTTACGATCGATGCCGAAGCAAAAGAACTTGGAGCCGCATCAGGCCAAAACTACTCTTACGAAACATGTATCCTGGCTCTAGGGGCAGTTACCACCTATTTTGGAATCGAAGGGTTGGACACCTATGCCTATGGGATAAAATCTTCCGAGGAAATCGAGAAACTAAAAGCACACCTTTATGAAGAAATTACGGGCAATAGTTCCGAGGAAAGCAAACGCTATGTGGTGATTGGTGCGGGGTCGACGGGGGTAGAGCTGTCGTCGGCGCTCGGTTCGTATATAAAGAAGATCTACGACCACTATGGTATGAATAGTCAGGGGGTGTGCATCGATTTATTGGAAGCGGCGCCTCGTATTCTACCCAAGATGACGGAAAAAGCGAGCCGGCTCGCCACCAAGCGGCTTAAAAAGCTTGGGGTTAACGTGCAGACTGGACAAGCCGTGGAACAGGCGACCGCGGATAGTATTATCGTGGGCGGAAAACCTCTCACGACTCACACGGTTATTTGGACTTCTGGGGTCACCAATCATTCGTTTTTTAAAGAAAATAAACTTTTTACGCTGGCTAAAAACGGTCGTGTCCAGGTGGACGAATATTTGCGCGCTAGCCAGGATGTTTACGTCATCGGCGATAATGCGGACACTCCGTTTACTGGCCTCGCCCAAACTGCACTGCATGACGCCATCTTTGTCGCAGGCAATTTAAAACGCCACGCACATGGTAAGCCAATGAAAAAATACAAAGCCGTCAAGCCGCCAGTGGTTGTGCCAATAGGTGAAAACTGGGCGATTTTCGAGTGGCATGGCTTTTGTATGGGTGGCTGGATTGCTTCGATTTTAAGACGCGCCGCTGATTTCATCGGGTATTCTGATATGTTGCCGCTGGGCCAGGCGCTTGGGGTTTGGCACGCCTCACTTATCAGTCACGATGATAATATTATGCCCGAGCCACCTAAAAAGTAGCCCTACCACCCCTCTCCCATTTTTGCTATACTAACAATAGTCAACGAGAGAGGGAAAAAGACATGGCGACTTTGAGGCGGCAGCGCATCGGTATTTGGATTATTGCGGTAGTAATGGTGATTGGAACGATTGGTTCTTTTGCGGTGATGATCTTAGCTAACCAGAACAGTAGTGCGGATCAGGCGAAACTAAACGAGCTGACCGCAAAATATGAAAAAGATACCGAAGAGTACAAGAAAAAAGTTGAAGCCCAGGCGGCAGAACTATCGACCCAGTATTTCGCCGAATTTAATCAATACAAGACCCGACCCGGCACATTCAACAAGGACGAGGTGAAAAGCCTAAAGACCGAAGACCTGAAACAGGGAAGCGGGGAGGCACTGGGTGGCGAGACGACGTTTACTGCCTATTATATCGGCTGGATGCCGGATGGAAAGGTGTTTGATACATCGATTGCCAATGAAAGACTTGAACCGCCGATTACTGCCACTCCTGGAGGGGTGATCTCGGGCTGGACCAAAGGCGTCGAGGGGATGAAGATTGGAGGTGCCAGAGAGCTAACTATTCCTGCGGAAGAAGCTTACGGCGAGACGGGAAGCGGCAATGATATTCCACCAAATACACCACTCCGGTTTGTTATCATGGTGATTCCTACGCCGGAGCAGATCCCGCAACCGGAAATGCCAGATGAGCTGCTGAAATACTACACGACCGGAAAATTTTAACCGCCACCAACGCGCAACCGAGGAGAAAAATATGGAAAAGGAAATTCGAGACGTCGTTATGATTGGTGCTGGCCCAAGTGCGCTTGCCGCCGCAGTATATACCACCCGGGAAGATATTGATACGGTTTTGTACGAAAAAAGCATTATCGGCGGGCTTGCGGCTATTACTGATAAGGTGGATAACTATCCCGGCTTCCCCGAGGGTATAGAGGGCATGACGCTGGCCGACCAACTGCAGCGGCAGGCCGAACGGTTTGGCGCACAAATAGAACTTGGCGACGTTTCCGCAATCAAGAGTGATGGAGATATTAAAACCGTGATTGTCGATGGCGAGGAAGTCCGGGCAAAAACAGTACTTATCGCAACGGGCAGTGATTATAAGAAAATCAACGTTCCTGGTGAAGTAGAATATCATGGCCGGGGAGTACATTACTGCGCAACGTGTGACGGTGCCTTTTACCGTGATAAAAGGTTGGTAGTCGTTGGCGGCGGCAACTCGGCCGTACAGGAGGCAATTTTCCTTACCCGTTTTACAAGTCACATCGACATGCTGGTGCGTAGCGAAATTAAAGCCAGTGAAGTTCTTCAGCATGACTTAACGAAGTATGTTGAATCTGGACAAATCACTGTTCACCTCCACACTGCTCCGAAGGAAATCAAAGCAAATGAAGAAGGCAAAGTTGACTCTGTCAGTGCGGTTCAGGATGGCAACGAAGTCGTATTTGAGACTGACGGCGTATTTATTTTTGTCGGCCTGAAGCCAAACACTGGTTTCTTGAAAGACAGTGGCATTGAACTGGACGAGCAAGGACTTATTAAAACCGACAAGCATCTTTCGACGAACATTTCCGGTATTTATGCCAGCGGTGACGTCAGAAGTGGCGCGACGATGCAGATCGCCAGTGCTGTCGGCGAAGGGGCAACGGCTGCACTGTCGATTCGCGAATACCTGGACGATCAAAAGCGTGGCGGCCTGTACGGCTAGGCCTTTGCTTTATTGATTTCTTTCAATATAACATCAGGGCGATTGGTAACGATGCCGTCAATACCTTTTTGTGAAAAAAGCAGCGCCGTGTGCGGGCGATCCACGGTGTATACATAAGTGAAGATCCCGGCACGTCTCGCGATTTCTATGGCAAATTCGTTAGCGTACAGCCGATGAAAGCCGGCCGCCGTTAGATTGAGCTTGCGGTGGTAGGCGATGAATAGATAGGGATTAAGCGTATGGAGCAATGAGAGATTTGCCTCCTTACTTTCGCGTCGAATGGCGATGAGTTCGCTGGCATGGAATGAGGAAAAGAGCACCTTGTCCCAGTCGCTTGGCTTTTTAATGTATTTGTCCCGAACGAGCTGCAGGACGACCTTGCCACTGCCGCGTCCTTTTGCTTCGATATTTAGCAGCCGCCTGCCAAAAAACTCGTCAAGAACCTGTATCAGCGTAAAAATGGTTTGATCTTTAAACCTTTCCTTTAGATCGGCAAGGGTGTGGCGGCTGATAATCGAGGTGTCCCGATGTGTCCGAAGCGCAAGAAAATCGTGCATAAGAACGGGGATGCCGTCACTGGTGAGGCGGACATCGATCTCTAAAATATCGGCCCCCGCCTTAAGTCCCGCACGAAGGGCTTCGATGGTATTTTCAGGCGCCAGTCCGGCGGCCCCTCTGTGGCTAATGATCAGCATAAGTGACCTTAGTATAGCAAAACCGGCCGAGTTTTAACTCTTTAAAAGAATTGTTATAATAGTGACGATATATAACGGAGAACCACATGGCTGACTTTAACCAAATTCTCACCCCTGGCAATGTAGACGAAGGAATGATTAACGTCGTTGTTGAAATTCCAGCTGGGAGTTCACACAAAATTGAATGGAACCGCGACCTCGCGGTGATGCAGCTTGACCGCGTAGAGCCTGCAATTTTCGCAAAACCAACTAATTACGGATTTATTCCGCAGACGCTTGACGAAGACGGCGACGAGCTGGACGTCCTGATTGTTACGGACGAGCCGCTTCCAACGGGTATATTTCTAGAAGCGAAGATCATCGGCGTCATGAAATTCGAGGATGACGGCGAAGTTGATGACAAAGTTGTCGTCGTGCCTTCAGACGATCGCAACACGGGCAACCGCATCCAGTCGCTTGATGATATTCCACAATTAGTGAAGCAGCTGGAACACCATTTTAACCATTATAAGGATCTGAAAAAGCCAGGGAGCACGGTCGTAAAGGGCTGGGGTGATATCGACGAAGCAAAGAAAATCACTCACGAAGCAATTGCGCGCTGGAATAATCGGTAAGCTTACTACAAAAATAGCCTCTCTTTTAAGGGCTATTTTTGTTTTCGCAGAGCCTTTGAACGAATAATATTGGTCGCAGCGCTGATCGTCTCAACTACTTGCATTTTTTTCAATTGAGCGCGTAGCTTGGTGCGCGCGTGGCTCGTCCGCACCAATTCAAGCCATGATTTTTTCGGCAACGAGAGCTTTCGGGTGATGACTTCAACGACATCACCGTTCTGAAGCGGCTTGTCGAACGGATGGATATTGCCGTTAACCCGAAAACTATAGGCGTGCTTGCCGATATCGCTATGAACCATGTAGGCAAAGTCCAACGGCAGTGCACCTTCGGGCAAATTATAGATATCGCCGACGGGGGAATAGACGAAAATACGATCGCCGAACAGATTGACATCCAACTCGTCTTTGCTGATTTCGTCGCCCGATCCCAACCGAGATGCGATTTCTTGAAGCTGCGAGATCCACTGATGCTGGGAAGAAAGCTTCGCCGCGTTTTTCTTTCGCAGGTAATCCTTGGAATCCTTTTGTTCATGATAATGAAAGCTGGCGGCCAGTCCGCGTTCGGCGTATTCGTGCATTCCGTAGGTGCGGATCTGGAATTCGACGATATGTTCGTTGGGCGTGATAACCGTCGTGTGAAGGCTTTGATAGCCGTTTGGCTTTGGCACCGCGATATAATCCTTGATTCGTGAAATCATCGGCTGGTACATTGCGTGTAAAATACCAAGCACGCGGTAGCACTGCTCTTTATTCTTGACGATGACGCGCAGGGCCATCAAATCATAAATGTCGTCAATATTACCGCCGACTTTCTTTAGTTTTTTATATAAGCTGTAGACGCTTTTAACCCGCCCATTAACCTCGAATTCGATGCCGTTATGCTTTAGCTCGGCTTCGACTTCCTGGCGGACTTTACCTAATTTTCGAGTGCTCTTCCCGAGCCGCTTGCGCATGAGATTTTTGAGTCTCTGAAATTCGCCTGGGTCAAGATAGCTGAACGCCAATTCTTCGATCTGCATGCGAACCCGTCCCATACCTAGGCGGTCGGCCATGGGTGCAAAAACCTCCAGGCTTTCCCGGGCGATCTTCTGTTGCTTATCTTTTGGCATATGCTGCAATGTCGAAAGATTATGAAGCCTGTCGGCGAGTTTAATGATAATGACACGGACGTCCTGGCTGACGGCGATCAGAAGTTTTGACAGATTATCTTTGGTCTGGGGCAGGTAGCTATCCAGGTTACGCATCCCAGCACGCGCTTGTGATACTTTTGTCACGCCATCAACGAGAAAAGCCACGTCCCGGCCGAACAGCGATTCGATTTCTTCTAACGTCGCCTCCGTGTCTTCGACGGTATCATGGAGTACGCCGGCGATCACGGTATCCATATCAAGCCCCCAATCGATCAATGTGTCTGCGACGGCGAGAGGGTGAATAATGTAAGGTTCGCCGCTCTTTCGCTTTTGTCCTTCATGGGCGTCGGTTGAAAACAAAATGGCATGATCCAGTTCAAGGAGTTCTTCCTCTTCGTAGTGCGGTTTTGCGTGCTCGAGTAACACCTCTCTGGCCATAGTAGTATTAGTATAGCATTTTACAGCGGGGCGCTCGCCGTTATATACTAAAGGGCGAAATGCTAATGCTTGCAGACATAAAGGAGTGGGGAGTATGAGCCAAGTGAACGTGGCAATAAACGGCTTTGGGCGGATCGGGCGCAATGCCTTCAAGATTGCATTCGAGCGAAGCGACCTTAGTATCGTTGCGATAAATGATCTGACAGATACAAAGACCTTGGCGCATCTTTTAAAATACGACTCATCGTATGGTGTCTATCAGCACGACGTTGACTTTAACGAAACTGGCATCATCGTCAATGGCAAGCACATCACCGTTCTCGCCGAAAAAGATCCAGCCAGCCTTCCATGGCGCGAACATGAAGTTGACGTTGTTATCGAAAGTACGGGATTCTTCACCGATCCGGCCAAAGCACGAGCGCATATTGACCAAGCCGGTGCAAAACGAGTAATAATCAGCGCCCCAGCAAAAGGCGAGGGGTCAGACACGATCATTCTTGGTGTCAATGAAGAGAAAATCCACGACGAGGGTGCCAGTGCGGTCCTTAACAATGGAAGCTGTACGACGAACTGTATCACGCCGGTTATGGCGGTGCTTGAAAAAAGCTTTGGCATCGAAAAAGCCATGATGACGACGGTCCATAGCTATACCGCCGACCAACGCCTTCAGGATGCGCCGCATAAGGATCTTCGCCGTGGGCGCGCCGCTGCTGAGAACATCGTCCCGACCAGTACTGGGGCAAGTGTCGCCGCCGCCCAGGCACTGCCGTCGCTAAAGGGAGTGTTCGGTGGTTTAAGTCTGCGCGTTCCGACGCCTGTCGTAAGTCTTAGCGACTTTGTCGTAGTGACGAAGCGCGATGTCACCGTCGAAGAAGTTAATGCAGCATTTAAGGCGGCCGCGCAGCAGCCATTCTACCAGGGGATTCTGGCGGTGACGGAGGACGAGCTGGTCAGCAGCGACTTTAAGGGTAATAGCCACAGTGCCATCGTTGACCTGCCACTGACGGCGGTAGTCGGAGGTAATCTACTAAAGGTGGTCGCCTGGTACGACAATGAGTGGGGCTATAGTAACCGCCTGGTTGAATTGGTCGCCGACACGGGCAAACTTTTGAAGTAGGCTCCTTTCGTTTTTCCCTAAAAACGCTTATACTAAAGCCATGAAGATTTACTTGGGTGCTGATCATCAGGGATTCGCTATGAAGCAGCAGGTATTTGCGTACTTGGCAAAACAAGGTTACGACGTAGAAGACGTGGGTGACAGAGAGCTCGATCCCGATGATGACTTTCCAGAGTTCGCACAAATGGCCGCGTTAAAAATAATTGGTGATGAAGATTCGGATCCAAGGGCCATTTTGCTTTGCGGCGGTGGCCAGGGAATGTGTATGGCGGCAAATCGATTTCGCGGTATTCGTGCGAGTGTCATCTGGGATGCCTATGAGGCCAAGATGACCCGGAATGATAATGACAGTAACGTACTGTGCTTGCCCTCTCGGGTGTTAGAAAAGAACGAAGCCGAATGGAAGGATATTATCGACACGTGGCTAAAGACACCATTTGCTGCCGCGCCTCGTTATAAGCGCCGCAACGCGCAGATTGACGAGGTTGCATAGTATGAGTGTGATTGCCCCTGCGATCTTGTCGGAAACCCCCGATGACTACAAAGCCCAGATCGAACGAGTGCATGGATTCGCCGAAAGGATCCACATTGATATTTGTGACGGTGAATTCGCTCCGACATTCACCGTCGGTGCTGCCCAGGTCTGGTGGCCACAGGAATGGACCACCGACATCCATGCCATGGTGGCTCGGCCGAGCGAGCATCTTGAAACGTTGGTCGCTTTAAAACCGAACATGATTATATTTCACGCCGAGGTGCAGGAAGACATCGCCCCGGTTCTTCAGCATGTAAAAAAATTCGGCATCAAGGCCGGACTTGCCCTTCTAAAGACGACAGTACCCAGCGTCGTTGCTGGCGCTATCCAGCAGGCGGATCACGTGATGATTTTTAGCGGTGAACTCGGAAAACATGGCGGAACGGCCAGTCTGATGCAACTCGAAAAAATCCGCCTGGTTAGGGCCATCAAGCCGGACGTTGAAATCGGCTGGGATGGTGGGGTAACTGTTGAAAATGTTTACAGCTTGGCGCAGGGCGGTGTCGAGGTCCTGAATGTCGGCGGCACGCTAGCCGAGGCCGACGACCCTAAGGCTGTCTATGATACACTTGTAGGAGAGGTTAATAAGCACGGAATTATCTAAAAATGGGTGGGAAGCTAACAGTAACGCAGCTGGAACAAAAAGCTAATAAGATCCGTCAGGATATTATTAATATGCTGGTAGAAGCGGGGAGTGGGCATAGCGCCGGGCCCCTGGATCTTGCCGATATAATGACGGCGCTTTATTTCAATATCATGAATATTGATCCGTCAAAACCCGAATGGTCGGAGCGCGACCTCTTCTTTCTTAGTAATGGCCACTGTGTGCCGGTGCAATACGCTGCGATGGCCGAAAGAGGGTACTTTCCGGTTGAGGAGCTCGGGACGCTTCGTAAATTCGGTAGCCGCTTACAAGGCCACCCGGAACGCACCAAGCTACCGGGGCTTGAAAACACCAGCGGCCCTTTAGGGAGCGGCCTCAGCCAAGCCGCCGGCTACGCCTATAGCTTACAGTATCTCGATAATGCCAGACATCGCTGGGTGTATGTCGTCACGGGCGACGGTGAGCTTAACGAGGGCAATATCTGGGAGGCAGCCATGTTTGCCGGGAAGTACAAGCTATCCCAGCTGATTGTGTTTGTCGATCGGAACAATATACAAATTGACGGCTCGACCGAAAGTGTCATGCCGCTTGAGGATCTCCGCGGCAAGTGGGAGAGTTTTGGTTGGCATGTGCAGGAAATTGACGGGCATAATATCGAAAGTATCATTGATGCGGCCAGTATGGCGCGGGCAATCAGTAACAAACCAAGCGTGATTATTTCCCATACGATTCCTGGCAAGGGAGTGGATTTTATGGAGTATGATTACCATTGGCACGGGAACCCTCCCGGCACAATCGAGCCTCCCGGGTCTCCTCCCAAGGCCGATCAGGCGAAACAAGCCCTTATGAAGCTTCGTACCTTAGATGGAAAAATCACTCCGGGAGACCTCCACTAATGAATTATTCTCTCAACCCGTCACTTTATGATGATGAGGTAGAGCAAGAACCGATCAGGGCGGGGTTCGGCCGCGGCCTAAAAGCAGCGGGTGAAGCTAACGACAAGATCGTGGCGCTTTGTGCTGATCTGACGGATAGTACGAAAATGTCTGATTTCAAGGCGGCGTTTCCCGAACGGTTCATTGAGATGGGAATTGCCGAACAAAACCTAGTGACCGTCGCGAGCGGACTGGCCAGAGCCGGTAAAGTACCCTTTACGAGTAGCTATGCCGCGTTCAGCCCGGGCCGCAACTGGGAACAAATTCGCACGACAATTACACTGAACGACCAGCCGGTCAAGATCATCGGCTCGCACGCCGGTGTGTCCGTGGGGCCGGACGGGGCAACGCATCAGATGCTAGAGGATATTGCCCTCATGCGCGTATTGCCTAACATGGTCGTCATCGCGCCCGGGGACAGTATTGAAGCCGAGAAGGCGACACGCGCGGTTGCTGAAAACGGTAAGCCGAGTTATTTACGCCTTGCCCGAGAAAAAACACCAGTCTTTAGTAAGGTCGATTCACCGTTTGAAATTGGCAAAGCCTACGTTCTTCGAGAAGGTCATGACATTACGCTTCTAGGCACCGGAACAATGACTTACCAGCTGCTCGTAGCGGCACAGCAATTGGAGAGCCGTGGTATCCATGCCGAAGTAGTCCATGTCCCGACGATCAAACCTTTAGATGAAGCAACGATTCTGGCGAGCGTGCAAAAAACAGGCCGGGCCGTGACAGCTGAAGAGGCCCAGATTAACGGCGGCTTCGGCGGTGCTGTCGCGGAACTACTAAGCGAAAATCTCCCAACGCCCCTCCTCAGGGTCGGGATGCGTGATCGGTTTGGTGAAAGCGGCGATCCTGACGAACTGATCCGCCACTTCCGGCTCGATGGAGACTCGATTGCCGAGGATGTCAAGGAGTTCGTTTCAAAAACACCGCGTTATCACCAAGGCTTTTAGGAGGAGACATGGGACTGACAATCAAAGAAATCCGAGATAATACGGTGCGCGCCCGCCATTTGATGCAGCGCAGCCGAAGCCAAAAGTTCGCCGTCGGGGCGTTTAATATCGATAACCAGGAAACCTTGATCGCGGTTTCTCGGGCTGCGCAAAAATTGCGTTCGCCCGTGCTTGTTGAAGTCAGTCACGGGGAAGTTCAGGCGCTGGGTCTTGAGAACATCCGTGACATGGTCGACAACTACCGCGACGAATATGGGATTGAGATGTACATCAACCTGGATCACAGTCCATCAGTGGATGACTGCAAGCGAGCAATCGACGTCGGCTTTGAGTTTATTCATATCGACATTTCTCAGGCTAATCACGATGCCTCGCGCGAGGAAATTTTAACTAAAACGAAAGAAGTGGTGGAATACGCCAAATTCACCGGCGCACTTGTCGAGGCGGAGGAACGCTATTTTATGGGATCCTCTAACGTTCATAAAGAAGAGATCGATTACGAGGAAGTAAAAAAATATAATACAAAACCCGAGGACGCATTGCAGTTTGCGGAGGAGACGGGCATCAATACGCTTGCCATCCAAGTAGGAAATCTCCATGGGCTCTACCCGGTTCCTAAGCAGTTAGACCTCCAGCTGCTTCAGGAGATTCGAGATCGAATCAGCTGCCAAATCAGTCTGCACGGTGGCAGCGGAACCCCGCTTCATTACTTTGAAGATGCGGCGCGGATAGGGGTAAGCAAGATTAATATCAACAGCGACATGCGCTATGTGTTCCGAAAGACGCTGGAAAAAGTCCTGGCTGATAATCCGGACGAATACGCCGTCGTCAAATTAATGCCCACTGTCTACGAAGCGGTACAAAAGGTGGTTGAAGAAAAAATCACTGCCTTTGGAAGCAGCGGAAAAGCGGTTCTTTAGATATGGCGAAGGCCCGGTTGTCTGCCCCAAGGGGCAGGCCGGGCCTGGATCACCGTTCGCCGCGGATGAGTCGCCGGTGCGTGGTCAGGACCAGCGGGACGATCGGTCCGCAGATGGCGCAGTAGATGATGTAGTGCGACTTCTCTCCGTACCACTTCAGGTACTGGCAGAAGCCCCACAGTCCGAAGATAGTCCAGGTAAGCACCAATAGGGCGCTCAAGGAGTCGTCCATAATCCACTTCCTCTCGGTGAATATATAAATTATATCATATTTTTAAATATTAAGCAAGCATTGTTAAATAATAGCGTAATTGCTAAACTAAAATCCCATCGTTCCATTGTAGAGGAGGAGAGTAATGCCGCAAGGTGGTGGATCAGCAGAGGACAAACAAACCTGCTGTGGGGCTCCGAAGCCCGTGCACGAGAACACCTGTGTGAACTTCCCGCGCTTGATGGTGTAGTGATGGGAGTGTGGTGTATTGCTGAAGATTTCACGATACGCCACACTCTGGAAAATGACGTCCATAACCTAACCGTAAGTGTTATACTGATAAAGATATGGCAAATAAAACACCAAAAATTCTTACGATTGGCAAAGCGACTCAGGACGTCTTTTTAAAAAGCGATGAATTTGATCCTCATACTGAAGGCAAGGTAGTATACACGCATCTTCCTCTGGGTGTAAAAATGGAGGTCAAGGATGTTACTTTCGCCACGGGTGGGAACGCCAGCAATGTCGCTGTTACGTTTGCTCGTCAGGGGCTCGAGGTTGAATATATGTGGACGCTTGGGTTTGACCCTGCGTCCGAAACAGTGCTAAACGACCTTGATAAGGAGGGTGTGGCCACCCACCGGGTAGCCCGAAAAGAGCGCTACCAGGCCGGGTACTCGACCATCCTGATTGCGACAAACGGAGAGAGAACGATTCTTAACCACAGGGGTGTTTCGACTGGAGTGAATGGAACGGATTTAGACTTTTCGGCCATTGAAGAGGCGGACTGGGTCTATCCTAGTTCTTTAGCGAACGGCGGGATTGATTTAATGAGAAAGATCGTTGATCACGCCGAAAAGTCCGGCACGAAAGTAATGCTAAACCCTGCAGGGCCAGAACTGGCCGAACCTAAGAAACTCAAAAGCCTTCTCGAGAGTGTTGATGTTTTTTGCGTAAACAAGGAGGAGATGCAGATGCTCGTCGAAGGCGAGACGTTGGAAGAGCTTGTCAGACATGGACTGCAATATGTGCCAGTAGTAATCGTGAGCGATGGTCCGAACGGGGTCATGGCAAGTGATGGCAAGACGATCGTCCGTGCCGGCATGTACGAAGATGTCAAAGTGCTTGATCGGACCGGAGCTGGCGACGCGTTTGCATCCGGATTCTTAAGCCAGTGGGCAAAGGGTAAATCCCTGAAAGAATCAATTATTTTTGCGAGCGCTAACTCAACCTCGGTCGTGACAAAGATCGGGGCAAAGCCTGGAATTCTGCATCGGAATGCCAAACTTCACGAAATGCCGCTTCACGAAAAACCGCTTTAAATCTGATATACTTATGCATAAGTAGGATGGGCTGACGACGAAT
>JALRBM010000068.1 GCA_023257755.1 Candidatus Saccharimonadia bacterium
GTCATCGGTTGAGGCGAATTCATCACCTTTCTTAATAAGCAACCAAGCCTTTTCATCTTTTCCATGCATTTTGATGAGGGCAAATTCGCCGTTTAGCTTTTTGCCATGTAAAAAGAATGTCAAGTGACCCTTTTTTAGTTCTTTTCTGAGGGTGGCTTCGTCGTCCGGACCATCGTGGTACGGTTCGTAAGTGCCCGCGTCCCATATGATGACGCTCCCGGCCCCGTAGTTTCCTTCAGGGATCGTGCCTTCAAATTTACGATACTCGTAAGGATGATCCTCGACCTGCATCGCGAGGTGGCGGTCGTGCGGGTCCATGGACGGGCCTTTGGGAACGGCCCAGCTCTTTAAGACGCCGTCAAGCTCCAGGCGAAAATCGTAGTGAAGCCGGGAAGCGTGATGTTCCTGTACGACGAAGGCCAGTTTTTTACCAGCCGATTGCCTCTTTTTGCCTTTTGGTTCGGGGGTTTTATCGAACCGGCGCTTTTTAAAATACTTGCCAAGGCCCACAAGTGATTATTCCTTTAGGCTGGCTTTGAGCGTCGCCATCAGGTCTTTCGCTGAAGTGTCTGGAGTCTTTTTGGAGGTATGTTTCTTTGGTTTTTTGCCCTTTGTTTTGGCTTCGATCATATCCTCGAGCTCTTCGGTGTATGTGTCTTTATAATCTTCCGGAATAAAATGCGATGTTTCCTGCGAGATGAATTTGATCGCGACTTTTACTTCGTCTGCTTTGACCGTATCTTCTGAGGGGAATTTCAGGTCGGTTGCTTCGCGCAGATCAGTCGGGAAACGCATTTGATTCAAGACGAGCGCTTTGCCAACGGGTTTGATGACGCCTAGATGTTCGCGCTGTCTTAGGACGAACTTGGAAAGCCCAAGCTTTCCCGATTGTTCCAGTGCCGCACGAAGCAGTGCGTAGGCTTTCTCGCCGCCCTTTACCGGTTCAAGATAATAAGGATGTTCAAAGTAACGGATGTCGATCTCGTCCTCGTCAACGAAATGTTGGATATCGATCGTTTCCGTTTTTTCAGTATCAAGCTTGTCTAAATCCTTCTGCGTCAAAACGACATAGTCGCCGTCGCGGTATTCGTAGCCTTTGACGATATCTTTCCAGGGCACTTCCTCGCCGTCTTCCCGGCAAATCCTGGCATATCGGATTGGCGAATGGTCATCCTTGTGAAGCATATCAAGATCGATACCTTCGTGTGGATTGACGCCGCTATACAATCTGACAGGAATATTGACTAGTCCGAAACTGATTGATCCGCTCCATAATGCTCTCATACTCCTTATGGTAACAGATACTATGTCGTTCGGCTAACGAGGGGTGATTTTATCTGGGGAATTAAGTATAGTAAAAAGGCCTAAAGCAGAATGGAGTGAATATGGGTAAACTTGTTCTTAGTATGATGATGACGCTTGACGGGTTTGTAGCAGGATCGCAAAACGAACTTGATTGGGTTGTATGGGAAGAAGAAATGGATCGTGACGCCTCTCTGTTAATAGATCGGGCAGATGCCATGCTCGTCGGATATGGAGCGTATAAAGATATGGCAAACTACTGGCCGAATGCCCTTCAAAAAGCGACAAGCGAAGCTGAAAAGGATTTCGCGAAACGCATAAACGCCAAACATAAAATAATCGTATCGCAGCAGGAGCAACGGCTTCTCTGGGAGGACGAAGAGCAGTTGAGCGGAGGAGATCTGAAATCGCAGATCTATGACATGAAGTCTAAGTACGATACCATCGTTGCTTATGGCGGGGTGGGCCTTGCACAATCATTAATTAATGAAGGGTTGGTGGACGAGTACGAACTCATCGTTAGCCCGGTAGCCCTTGGGAAAGGTAAGGCTCTCTTCTCGCTCGCACAAACACCGCAAAAGTTTGCCTCCGTTAGAATAAAGCAATACAGTAGCGGTGCCTACAGATTGTTTGCTCTCCAAGCATAGTGCGTTGCATCACACGTTTCTTAAATAAAAAAATATCCGCCTCTTGAAGCGGATATTTTTGAAAAGACTTTGATTAGTCGACAACTTCGACGCCCATACTCCGGGCGGTACCGGCGATAACCTTTACGCGGCCTTCCTGGTCGATGGCGTTAAGCTGGTCTTTCTTATACTCGGCGATTTCTTCTAGTTGCGCGCGGGTAATCTTGCCTACCTTGTCGACATGCGCCTTGCCGCTTCCCTTTTTGATACCGGCTTTTTCACGGATCAGGTCGTCGACTGGCTGTCCAAGCCATTTCCAGGTAAAGGTGCGGTCTTCGAATACCTGCAGATGGACGATACCTTCCTTGCCCATCTCGCCTTTGGTCGCTTCGTTGAACGGGTTGATGAAGTCCATCATGTTCAGCCCCCACTGACCGAGGGTGCTACCGACAGGAGGGCCTGCGCTGGCACGGCCAGCTGGAACGCGGAACTTCAAGTTTCCGATGATTTTTTTTGCCATTATAATTTATTCCTTCTTTTGACTCGTATTACCGAGTGCGTAACCCTGGTATTATAGCGCGCCGAAGGTCTTTTTTCAAGGCATCCTTGCTCACTCGGAAGATTTGCTATACTGAGGCTATGAGCGTGCGTCGGAAAATAGTTGTTGCCAATGTTTTTGGGGCGATCGGCTATATGCTGCTTGTCGCGGCATGGGCTTTCTCGCTTGCTGTCATACTGGCGATTCTTTTTGAAACCACCGGCGTAGGCCAGCCGAGTATGCCCCTTGAACCGACAAAAGAAACCGTTACGGCCGGTTCGCCTAGCCCTGTCGTCATGGTTGCGTCCTATGCTATCACCGGGCTGGTAGTGCTGGTAAGTCTGGGTATTCTTGTGACGCTTCCCTATTTTGTAGGAAAGTGGGGGGCGCGAATCGTAAAAGGTTTTATGAAACTCACTCGTATCGATATGACCAGAAAACAACTCCTTCTGGTCAAGGGCTGCCTCGCCGCCCTTCCGCTGCTGGTACTTATGGTGCTTCAACTAGCCTTGACACCTGAGGGTATCGTATTTGCGGCAATGTTCGGGGCAACAGTGGCGGCGTCGCTGCTTGCGATCGTTGCATTTCTGATGCAAGCACTTTTGGCGCGCCGTCAAAAGCTTTCGATTGACGAAGTCTGGTAATAGCCACTAAAAAATAATCCGGTTCGTTCACCGGATTCTTTTTAATAACTATACTTTCTTGACCTGCAGGGCGTCCAGTTCAACAGGAGTATCGCGTCCGAACATGCTGACCATGACTTTGATCTTGCCCTTTTGGGTGTCGATTTCGCTGATCGCACCGTCAAAGCCTTTGAATGGCCCATCGACAATACTGACCACTTCGCCTTCACGGAAGTCGATCTGGTGCTTTGGATCCTCAACCCCCATGCGCTTCTTGATCTTGGCGATCTCGGCATCGGAGACAGGGGTCGGTTCGGTGCCGCTGCCAACAAATCCGGTGACGCCGGGAGTGTTGCGGACAATATACCAGGTTTCATCAGTTAACTTCATCTCGACCAGCGCGTAGCCCTGGAAGATCTTCTTTTCGACGACCTTGCGCTTGCCGTTTTTAATCTCGATCTGCTTTTCCTTTGGAACCATGACGTCGAAAATCTTGTCGGCCATGTCCACGGCATTAATACGCTGGCGAATGCTTTCCGCCACTTTTTCTTCGTATCCACTGTAGGTGTGGATCGCATACCATTGTCTTGTTGAGTCGTATCGGTTCTTTGCCATTTTTCCTTATCCTAGCATTAATTCGAATAAATACTTAAAGAGAGCGTCAAGGAGCAAAATAATCACGGCGATGACCGCAGTAAATACAATAATTGCGCCGGTCAGTCCCCATGTTGCACGGCGGGTTGGCCAGCGAACTTGCTTCAGTTCGTACCAGGCTCCCTTGAAATAGTTGCCGGTTGCCACGAAAGGCTTAGCGGCTCCGCGTGTCTTTTTGTCCGCAGTCTTTGCAGAAGCGGCTTTAACGGCTACCGGCTTGACTGGCTTCTCAGCCTTCTTTGTTTCGCCTGCGGTAATTCGAGTGACTTTCGTTCCCGAGCCCTTGGCTGTTTTTTTAGTGTTCCCTGCCAAAGTATTTCTCCAACTTAAAAGTCTGCTCCTTGGCAGACTGTCAAGTACCACTATACTTCACTGGCCCTAAACGGTCAAGCGTGCTACGATTATGACATCGTGGTTATGCCAATCTTTATTGTTTTTGCGGTGGTATTGACGGTTCTTTTATTGTTTTTTGGCATTAAATTAGGCCAAGGTCTACGCCGTTTTAGAATTCAGACCAAACATCGCCCCATGGACACACTCCCTGCGATTAGTGTGTGTATCCCGGCGCGAAACGAAATGCACGCCATGACCCAATGCCTCGAACGAGTACTGGCGAGCGATTATCCAAAGCTTGAGGTAATTGTGTACGACGACCGATCAAAAGATGATACATCGATTTTGATCCGCTCGTTCGCGCATGCCGGAGTACGCTTTGTGCCAGGCTCGGCATTGCCAGAAGGCTGGCTGGGGCGCAATCATGCCCTCGATATTCTTGCCAAAGAAGCAAGCGGGTCACTCATCCTTTTTATGGATGTTGATACCTTTATAAAGCCTTCATCGGTAAGTCAGTTGGTGAACTATATGGAGGGTGAATCGCTTGAAATGGTGTCGGTGATTCCAACTCGCAGCGACACATGGCGTGCCAGCGTTCTGTTCGGGCACCTCCGTTATTTTTGGGAATTAGTTCTCTCAAAGCCGCAGGCTCCCTCTACGTCGACTTCTGCCTGGATGATCAGGCGGCAGGCACTTACCACCATCGGAGGCTTTGCGCCGCATAAGGCAAACGTGCAGCCCGAATCACAGTTGGCGGCGCACTTTGGGGCCAAGGCATACCATTGTCTTATCAGCAACGAGGCGCTAGGCATTACCTATGAGAAGAAGTGGCGTTCGCAGGTCGAGACGGCGAAACGCTTGTTATATCCCATGGCAGGTGGAACAAGGGTGCGTGGGCTCGTCGCTCTGATTATCCTTACCCTGCTTAACCTCCCTTTCTTTATTGTTATGAGCGGATTATTTCTAGATTGGACACTTGTGCATGCCAAAAGCCTGTGGTTGCTTTTGGCTTTTATGGCGCTTTACGGTGTATATACCAACAGGGTGTGGCGGGGAAAGTGGTGGCTTGGCGGGCTGCTGTGGCCGATTGTTATATTTCAAGAGCTTATTCTCTTTATTCGTAGTATGTGGGGATATGCCAGAGGAACGATTACTTGGAAAGGCCGCCCCATTGCCGCAGCGCCACTTCGCGTGAGTGAGATAAAAATAGACTCCTGATGGGCGCGGATTAGTAGGTTTAGTTATTTCTCCTGCGTCGGAAGGCTGATACTGAAGGTAGAGCCATGATTAAGACGGCTCTCTACTTTTATTTTCGTGCCCAGCTTTTTGGCAAGTTTGGCAGCCACATACAGCCCCAAGCCCGTTCCGCCCGTCTCGCGGGTGCGGTAATCCTCTGACCGGTAAAACTTGTTAAATATTTTTGCCTGGTCGGATTTGCTGATGCCGATGCCGGTATCCTTAACTTCAAACAGCAGTTTATTATTCTCACGAACCACCCGAAGCGTGACCGAACCTTCTTTCGTGTACTTCAAGGCGTTGGTAATGAAGTTTTGCAGGAGTTCTTTCAGGTAGAGACGACTGGCGCTGACCTGACCAAGTAGTTGGGTCGTGTCAAGATCAAAGCGCAGACCCTTCTTTTTAGCCTGGGACGCGTATTCGTTATAAAGGCCGTCGACCAACTCACGCACGTCAATAGGTTCGGGCGTATCGGCAACACCGCGTTCAGCCCGGGAAAGGGTGCTGAGATCATTCACCATTTTGGAGAGAAAAATAATTTGATCGTGCGCGGTGGTAATCCCCTCCTTTAGGACATTTTGAGGAATGTCCGATCGTTCCATCATCAGCTGCACGTTGCTGATCGTTCCCTCGGCGATGGTGATCGGCGTGCGAAGTTCATGGCTGACGACACTGATAAATTCATCGCGTTCTTCCTCGAGACTTTTTGCCTTGGTAACGTCGCGTAGGATCAGGATATAACCGTCGTGAGTTTCGGCTTTTTTGGAGCGGCTATAGCTGCTGCGGATGGGCGAGTAGGTTGCCTCTAGGCGAAGCGTCTCTCCTTCAATCGTCAGCGTCAGGTCATCGCGCACGACAACCCCCTTGCTTGCCCGTAGCGCCTTGAATATATCAACTCTTTTGTCGTCCGGGCCGTATACGGTAAGTGCATCATTGATATAGGTGCCATTAAGCCCGGTGTTAGTGTCGAGAAGATTAAGGCTGGCGGCGTTATACACCTGAATAATACCGTTGCGATCAGTACTCAGTACGCCATCTGCCAGATTATTAACGATGGTCAGGATCCGGTCGCGCTGCAGCACTTCCTGAAGACGGCTTTGGAGGCTGTTTTTCTCTTGGACGCGCCCTAATGCGATGGCGGTAAGCCCAAGCGCGGTGATGCCAACGGCGATCACCATATTTGTGGCGAGCGTCCCGGTACTAAAGTGCATTAGCGTATCAATAAAAGCCGTCGTAAGCAAGAGAATGATACTAAACCGTACCCCCACCTTCGGAAAGTAGATGTGCGAGGCAAGAAAAAGCACGATCCACAGCGGTGAAAGCGAGGTGCTAAAACTAGCAATAAAAAGCAAACTGAGGATAGCAAACAGGTGGTTGGCAATAAGGAACAGCCACGCACCCCATTGCCTGGTAATCGGAAAAATGAATTGGACTATGCCGGCGATAACCCACGGAATCATGATCGCCAGGATGACCCAATCGGCTGTCGGATAACGGAACGAGTCGATCTTAGTAAATTGGATGATACAGGTATAGACAGTAAAAAGAATGGGGATAATCAATGAGGCGTACCGAATGATACGGCCAGTGACTGGATCGATCGTTACCACACCCTTTAACATGCTTATGCCTAGTATACAGTGCTTTTTACTACATTCAAATATGCGGAGATTCTTTTTTTAAGGCCCTGCGGTGCTCGCGGTAATAGGGATCTGCTTTTTCGACAAGCGCCCAAAAGCGATCAGAGTGGTTCATCTCTACGGTGTGACTTAATTCATGGACGAGGACGTAGTCGATGAGTTCGAAAGGCAGTTTCATGAGGGCGATATTAAGACTGATCGTGCCGTTTGAACTGCAGCTTCCCCATCGTCCTCCGGCATGCGAGAACCGCACTTTCTGGTAGGAAAATCCGTGCTTGTCGGCTAAAAAAATGAGTCGCTTCGGGAGATAACTTTTGGCTTCGATCCGTAGAGCAGCGATCACAGAATCTCGAACGGTGCGCTGCGTCGATGCTGACCGGATGTCGGTATCGTTAGGGAGTGAAACGATAAGCTGCTGACCGTGCCTAGTGGCGGAGACCTTGCCGGTATTAATGCGCCGCACAACAATCGTATGACTTTTGCCAATCTGCATGCCATCTTCAAATAGTGTATTACTATGTTGTTGCGAGATTAGCTGGCGAAGTTCATTTCGAGAGGACCTCACAAGCCGCTTCACCAGAAAGACAGGTGCATAGAGTGGCAATGAGGCCCGGAGCCTCCCATCGGGCGCAACCCGGATGCGAATAGATGATGCACGCACGCTTCGACGAAGAGTGATCGTACCAAATTCCTCGTCAGTGATCGTAGGCATGGAATTTCCTGTTAGCGGATGGTTATATTCCGTCTCGGCCGCTCTTCGGAGCGAATCGGCGGCGTTGTATGATTTGAAATTTCCGCACGTGGCGCCGAGAGACGCTGCAAGACTACTTTTGCCTGCGTAGCGTAGGTATGTTTGCCGCTGATGACCACAGGTTTTTCAGGAGCAGCGGGCGGCGTAAAGCGCTTTGCCACGCGGTCGTACTCATCGCTGGATTTGCCCGTTGCCTTCATGCTGCGCAGCTTCGCGGTACTGGCGTCGGTTTGTACCCAGACTAACAAGACCTCGTAGCCGGCAGCTTTGATTTTACGGCTGAGGTCAATCCGGGCGGTACGTGTGGCGGTAC
>JALRBM010000018.1 GCA_023257755.1 Candidatus Saccharimonadia bacterium
AATTGCAAAATCCGGTCAGCCTCACCATAGTTTGTCCGTCGCAGCACGATTGCACGCGTCCGGGTGGCGCTCATAGCAGCGCCTTCTTGACCGCCGCTACCAGGTCATCCGGCTGCATTGCCGCTTTATCCAGTACCCGCCTTACTCCATAGACGGCGACATCTTCCTCGGCAAGCGCATCGGCGCTGTTGGTGCATAAAATAATCGGAATACCAGCCAGGTCCGTGTGCGAACGGAGTTCATGAAGCAGCGTAAATGCATTTTGACCCGTCAAAAGGAAGTCGAGAACAATTAGCCTAGGAGGATGTGTATCGATTTGCTCCATGGCCTCCAACGCGCTTGTGACATATGACGCCTTGAATCCTGCCGCCTCCAAGGTCCGGATATGCTGCTCGGCAGTCCACACATCATCTTCGACTATCAGGATCATGGCAGGTTTTGTCATAGTAAGCTCAACTGGGTGGATGCCCCTAAATCAACGTAGAACGTCGTGCCATCCCGATGGCGGTTCGCGCCCAGCTTTCCGTTCATAGCCAGTGCAAATTGTCCCGCCACCAGGAGCCCCAGTCCACTGCTTTGGGGTCTCGTGTGAAGCGGCTGCGCCCCGGTCCCAAGGTGAGTTTCAACCTTCTTCCAAACATTATTCGGGATAGAAGGGCCACGGTCCCTGACACCAATGCGAACCGTCCTGCCGCCCATCCGGGCACCTGCCTTTAGCTCGACGGGCCGGTCATCCGCATAGTGAAGCGCATTATCGCCAAAATTAAGGATTATCCTTCGCAAAAGATCGCGGTTCGCCACCACAAGAAGAGGACGGTGTCGGGAGGCGACCCGGATTTCACGGCCCCGGGCAGTATACAGCGGAGCTAGTTCATGCGCTACTTCCTCGCAGATTTGCACCGGATTAAGCGGTTCCAGCTCAAACAGGCCGTCCTCCAACCTGGAAGAACGTGTCAGATCGGTTGTTAACCGCAGTGCCCGTTCGCTTACCAGAATGATTTGTCGAAGCAGCCTGTCCTGTTCGGCAGCACTGACCGTTTTCGCCTCAAGTCCAAGCGCCAGTTGGCGCACAAGGGACAGCGGCGCCTTTAATTCGTGGGCGGCCGTCACAATAAGCGGCAGGTCGCCCGAAAGTGACCCACCGTTAAAAGCTGCTTGCTTTTGACCCTCCATACTACTATTAGTGTAGCATGTACAAGATATTAACGCCTAGCCGTTGAAGTCGACCGTCTTGATCAGCTTCTCAAAATCAGGCTTAAACGTATCAGCGTCAGTGCGGAGTGTCAATGTCTTATCACGGATCTTGTAAATCACCGCCGCGCCGCGAATGTCTTTTGAAAAGCTTCCATCAAGCCGGGTGCCATTATGGCCGTTGGCGCTCACAGGCGTGTTGCGAAGATCACCTTTTTTCACCAGTTCCTCGTATGATTTTACTACCTGGTCATAATCCTTTTCTTCAATCGTAACACGAAGTGCGAACTGGCGACGCTCGCCGAGCGGTGGGACGGTTATGGGATTAAGATACGCCTGGTATGCCCCTCCGCGCGAGATATCAGTCGCCTCAAAGACGCTCCAGGTCTTTGAGTAGTCAAACGTTACCCGGCCGTAATCATCCGGACCCACGAACTGGCGGTTCGGTTCTTTTTCGCGTTCCGCGAATTTGGCCTCATCCTTGTCGGCCTGTTCCTTTTCGGCCGCCGCAACGGCAAGCTCGATTTTGCCGTCGACATTCGTCTTCTGCTCGTTGAAATTAACGTATGCCCAAATAGCCAGCGAACCCGCCACGACCACAAGAACACTCAGTCCTATGATCGCGATCATGGACCCGCTAATCCCTCCCTGCTCGTATTTATGTTTCATAGTCTTCATGCCGCTCATTATACTTACGCTTCAGTCCTCTGTAAAGGTTCAAATCTGTAGAGGTGATGTGCACCGAGTTGTCCCGTCGCCTTCATTTCCGGAATAGACGAACCGTAGCTGATGAATTCCAGCGTCCTTCCAAGCCGATTCGCCTCCTGCTGCATTTTATTTGCCATTTTCTTAATATCGCGCTCTACCATAAAGCCGTACACTAGCGTCGTATCCTCCGGAAGAGATACCCGCCAAAAGTCACCGAGTCGCACCTGCACGCGCTCATCACGCCGCGACAAGAATCGAGAGATCAGGACAAGCAGCGGATTAAGCTCATACCCCACCGCCCGGGCTCCTTTCCGGCTGGCCAGCCGAAGAATAACACCGTCGCCCGATCCGGCATCAATAACGACATCTGATTTACGAAGCGGCCGTAGCTTCGTAAATGCCCGCTCGACCTGCCGGCGATGACTCGGCACATACGGCGCACCACGAAATACCACTAAGCCAAACGCCAGGATTATGCCAAAAACAATCCAGAAAAGCCAGCTCATATGGACCGGTCGAACTTTTCCTTAACTACCTCGATGTGGTTCTTTAGCGCCTGTAAGTCCTTTTCGATTTCTTCGGCCAGTTTTTCCGCCTCCGTAAACTTATCGAGCGCCTGCTCCAGTTCAAAATCGTCACTGTTAAACCAGGCGATCATTTCGTTTAGCTTATCCGTCTTTTGGGCAATCGTCATACTATTTTTGGCCGACATTTTTCACCTCCGCCGTTATTACTATATCGCTTTTTTCTACCTCTATGATCCCTCCCGGCTCTATCGTCCCTCTGACAAGGGCGTACCCCCGTCCAAGCACTCGTTTAGGATCATACTCGGCCAGAAGACGCCGTAAAGCGCCCACCTTTTCAACGTTTTGCTGATGTCTTTCACTGATTACCGTAGCTGCTTGCTCGATCTGACGGCGAATATCGGTCTGCTGCCGCTCTGCAGCCTGTTCTATTCTTGGCAGCAGGCCTGCGATGCTGTGACGGACACGCCTAATCAGTTCGCTTCGGTCTGGTAGGAGAAGCTGCGCCGCGTTGCTAGGCGTCGCCGCCCGAACATCCGCTGCCATATCGGCCAAGCTGACATCAACCTCATGCCCGACACCGACAAGCGTTGGTACCCGGCTGGAGGCGATTTCGCGCACTAACAGCTCGTCATTAAATCCGCTAAGGTCATCGGCGCTGCCGCCACCACGAATCATGACAATCACCTCCGGCAGTATCTCGCGGGAGTTGAAATAGTGAAGCGCCCGAATCATCTGGTCCGGTGCATCCGCTCCTTGAACCTGCACATGGGCCACCTCCACCCGGAGCCCTCCCCATCGATCATTCAAGATTTTCACGAAGTCCGCGTAGCCTGCCGCCTGCGTACTGCTGATAACCGCGATATGGGCCGGCAATTCCGGGAGTGGCCGCTTACGTTCCACAGCAAACAGCCCCTCTTTTTCCAGCTTGGCTTTCAAAATTTCAAAGCTCTTCTTCAAGCTTCCTTCGCCGCTTGGTCGCAGCGCCCGGACAGTCAGGCTAAACTTGCCCCAAGGCGTCAGTTTAGGCGTGGCCGTCACGATTATTTTCATCCCGTCTTCAATTGGAAGACGAAGTTGCCAGGCCATCATGAAACAACCCACACTGCCGCCCTCGTCCTTCAAGTCAAAAAAGACATATTTGCCCTGATTGACCTTAAAGCTGGCCACCTCTCCCTCGACCTCAACGACCGGATACGCATACTCCAGCGTCTGGTTCAGCGTATCGATAAACTGGCTAACGGTCAGTCGAACGTTTTCCATATTTCACGAGTGCCATCTGATAAAATACATACCCAAAAATAATCGTTCCAAGCAGCAGAATCACGCGGGTCAAAACAATACCGGCAATCGCGATCCCGCCGCCAAGCCCAGCAACAGCGAGGAAGGCCACCATGATCGCCTCGTATGCCCCAGCGCCGCCCGGCGTAATCACGAAAAAGCCCGCCAGCGCCGCTACACCATACGCGATAAGAATCGGCGCCGGATTAACCGCCACGCCAAGCGCCCAGAACGTAATCAAAAACAGTCCGACATCCGCTAGCGTAAATACCAATCCCCAAAGATACGGCTTCAGCAACATGCCCTTGTCATGGCGCAGAGCCAGGTAGTCGTGATGCATTTCCATGAAGAAATGCTCTACCTTTTCCTTTTGGACGACGTGTCTTTTTCGTCCGAACGTTACTCTTTTCACGAACTTGTTCGTGAACTTGGCCAGCCATTCGCTAAACCACGCGATCCGCTTGGTGCTGCTAATAAGGTAAATACAGCCAAAAATCATCGCGACCATCAATGATACGAGCGTGGAGCTGACGAGGATAATCCAGCGATTGACATTACCATCGATCGTCACCACGATCACCGCCAGAGCGATCAGGGTGATGAACGCCCCGAACTGCGCGGCAAATCGCACTACCTGCGACATCGTTGCCCGGCCAGGCGTCACGCCAAATTTACCCAAGCGCCACGTCATATAGGAAATACCGCTTACCCCGCCGCTCGGCAGGATATGATTGACGAAATTCATCTCAAGCGACATCTTTACCAGTTCTGGCGGCGCGATATGATCGATGGATTTTTTCGCCCGTAAATACGAAAAGATCATCTCTCCACCCGCATAGTACACAAGGAGCTGGCCGGGGATCAGGAGAAGCAGGATCCAAATATTCACCTTGCTGAGGAGCTCCCAGGCATGCACCAGTTCGTGGCGCGCAAAGTAAATAATTACCCCGATCAGAATAAGCGTCACAACACTAAGGACTGCTCTAAAAGACATGACTTAAGTATACTGGATTTTCAGAAAATACCCTAGCGCGTAATCATCAAGTATACTAGTGGCATGCATATAGCAATCTTAGGCCGACAACCCGCGCTCGGCATGGCCGAACTTGAACGTGTTTATGGCGGCGCAAACGTCCGCTGGTTCTCTGACCAGGCCGCCTTGGTCGATAGCGATTCCCTCACCGTTGACCAGTTAGGCGGCAGTCTCAAAAC
>JALRBM010000064.1 GCA_023257755.1 Candidatus Saccharimonadia bacterium
ACCATTGCCAGTTGGTGATTACGTTACCGAAGCAGGCGATACATTTACAGTAGTAGATGAAACGGGAGTAATCGACAATGTTGTTTTAGCACCTGAAGCACCTGAAGCGGAAGAGCCAGCAGCAGCACCAGTTGAAGCACCGATGGCACAAGCTGAAGCACCAAAGGCAGCACCAAAGAGAGTTATTAAATCACAAGTTGAAGAAAACACCCGGGCATCCTTTCTGGTTTTTTCTATTGATTCAAAAAGTTCTGAATCCGCAGGAGAAAAGCTTGCAGAATACTTTGATATACCCGAGCAAAGCTTTGCTCTCCAGGATTTCATGAAAAACCTTTACGACTGTTTTATGAATAGCGACGCCACTCTTATCGAAATAAATCCGCTAGTCCTTACAAAAGAGGGTAGACTCGTTGCGGGCGACTGTAAGATGGAGCTTGATACGGCGGCCGATTTTCGCCATCCGGAGTGGAACTTTGAAGATACGCCAGCAAATAGTAATTTCGTCACTCTTGATGAGGATGGGACCGTGGCCACGATCGCCAATGGTGCCGGACTGGCTATGGCGACGGTTGATGCTGTTACTGACTTTGGCATGAAGCCAGCTAACTTTTTGGATATTGGCGGAGGCGCTAACAGCGAGAGTGTCTTTGCAGCCTTTCAAAATATTATGAAGTATCCGAGCGTGAAAGCGATTGTTATCAATATCTTTGCCGGTATCACGCGGTGTGATGAAGTAGCAAAAGCAATCATTGAAGCCAGAAAGCGGATCGATGATCTCCCCCCGCTTTATATTCGCCTGGCCGGGACTAACGTCGAGATCGCAAGAGAGTTGCTGGCAGACGAGCATATCCCCCTCCTCTCCAACCTCCAGGAATGTCTAAAGGCTGCAAAAAAAGAGGTACATGATGTTTGATACCCTCACAGGCTTATCCCGTGTCGTCGTCCAGGGAATCACCGGCTCTCAAGGATCGTTCCATACCCACGCGATGCGAGCAGCGGGAACAAATATTATTGCCGGCACTTCGCCTAGTAAAGCCGGCGAGACGATGGACGGAATTCCCGTTTATAAGAGCTTGGAGGATATCCTTGTCGATCATTCCATCGATGCCAGCGTCATTTTCGTACCCGCAGCGCATGCCAAAGGGGCAATTATTGAAGCGATCGATGCGGAGATTCCCCTAATTGTTTGTATTACCGAAGGTATTCCTATTCATGATATGTTGATAGTAAAACAACATATGGCAGGGAAGCGGACAATATTGATCGGACCGAACTGCCCGGGTATTCTTATGCCAAGTATTTTAAAGCTGGGAATCATCCCAGCCGGCCTGTCGCTGCCAGGGTCGGTCGGTATTGTCAGCCGTTCCGGTACTCTCACCTACGAGGCTATGGCCGGCCTCTCGGCGCGAGGAATCGGCCAAAAGTATATCGTAGGAATTGGCGGCGACTCTATAAGAGGCACTGGATTTATCGAATGCCTAGAGCTTTTCGAAAACGACCCCGATATCACCGATATCATGCTTATCGGTGAAATAGGCGGAACAGACGAACACCTGGCAGCCGAATACATCCGTACAAAAATTACCAAGCCGGTTTATGCCTATGTCGCCGGTCACACCGCCCCGACAGGCGTACAGCTTGGCCACGCCGGGGCAATTCTAGGAAGCCGCAGTGAATCAGCACAAGTTAAAACCGAGGCGCTTAAAAAGGCGGGAGCAATCACCGCCAACGATATCGTCAGCCTTGTCCACTCGGTTAAAAAGCGCCTGTAAATGGTATACTATTCACACATGACCAAGTTAAAAACGATCAGTATTCTCATCCCCGCCTATAATGAAGAAGAGGTGTTGCAGCATCTTTACGAACGGCTCGTTAAACTTGCCGGCGACACGTCCGATTACAATTTTGAGTTCCTGTTCGTCAACGACGGCAGCCGAGACCGCACGCTGGAGATTATTAAATCCTACGCTGAAAAAGACAGCCGGATCGCCTACGTCAATCTTTCCAGGAATTTCGGCAAAGAAACGGCTATGATCGCAGGACTTGATCACGTCACCGGCGATGCGACGGTCATCATCGATGCCGACCTTCAGGACCCACCAGAGCTTATTCCAAAGATGATCAAATACTGGGAAGAGGGGTACGACGATGTTTACGCAAGGCGGAAAAGCCGGGCTGGCGAATCGTGGCTAAAGAAAATAACATCAGAAACCTATTATAAGGTGTTACAAAAATCGACTTCTATTCCAATTCAAAAAGACACTGGGGACTTTCGTCTGCTTGATAAGCGCTGCGTGGAGGCACTGCGCCTGTTCCGAGAGTCGCAGCGAAACGCCAAGGGAATGTTCAGCTGGATCGGCTACAAGAAAAAAGAAATAATGTATGACCGGGATCCTCGAGCTGCGGGCGAGACAAAGTGGAACTATGCAAAGCTGACTAATCTCGCCATAGACGGTATCACCTCATTTACCACCGCTCCGCTCCGCATTTCGACTGTATTCGGCGGATTGGTTTCGTTTGCCGCCTTTATTTATATTATTTATTTAGTTGTCCGCACTCTCCTTTACGGCAGCGATTTGGCGGGGTATCCATCCATGATGGCTGTCATCCTTTTTCTAGGCGGCATTCAACTTTTAAGCCTGGGAATCATTGGCGAGTATGTCGGCCGGATTTTTAACGAGACCAAACAACGTCCACTGTATCTAGTTGAGGAATATAAAAAGAGTGGCGATAAAAAATAAAGCGGAAAAAATACGCTTTGGACTCGTTGGTACCGCAAACACGGTTATTGATTTTGGTATTCTTTTTACTCTTACCTCCCTCGGAGTACCATCGATAATCAGTAATATCTTTTCAACTTCGGCAGCGTTTACGTTTAGCTTTTTCGCCAATAAGACATTCACTTTTAAATCAAAAGGCACGTCGAAAAAACAGTTTGTCCTGTTTATCGCAATCACTCTCTTTGGCTTGTGGGTAATTCAAAGTATTATCATTTGGGTTGCAGGTAGCACACTTAGCACAGTCGGATTCGAAAAAAACCTGGCGCTTTTTATCGCCAAACTACTCGCTACGGTAGCTACTTTGATCTGGAATTACAGCCTCTACTCCCGGTTTGTATTTAAAAAGGAGAATACCTGATGCACATCGTTATTGACGCCCGCATTATCAGCAGCTCGACAGGACGATACGCCGAACGGCTTTTGACCTACCTGGAAAAACAAAACGACAATCATGAATATACCGTTTTAGTGCTTAAAAAAGACGTCGATTACTGGAAGCCTACGAAGTCAAATTTTCGCGTCATGGTTGCCGACTTCCCTAATTACAGCTTTTCTGAACAGCTCGGCTTTGCCCTTCTTTTGTATAGGTTGAAGGCCGATCTTGTGCATTTTTGCATGCCCCAACAACCCCTCCTTTACTTTGGAAAACGCGTCACTACCGTTCACGATCTGACGCTAGTGTATTTTGATAATGTCGACATGAATCCAATCATCTACCGTATCCGAAAGTTTATTTTTATACGACTGTTAAAAAATGTCGTCCGAAGAAGCAGGGCGATTCTTACACCGACACAATACGTCAAGGACGAAATTATCAAGTTTACGAAGGAATCATACGCAGATAAGATCGTACCGACACACCTGGCATGGGACGAGGCGGTCGCAGAGCCGGAAGTGATCCCGAAGCTTAAAGGTAAGAAATTCATCTTTTTTGTAGGCAATGCTTTCCCCTATAAAAATCTTCATAGGATCGTCGATGCTTTTAGCGAGGTCAGAAAAACGAACCCCGATCTCGAGCTGGTTTTTGCAGGCAAAAAAGATTACTTTTACGAACAACTAGAAAAACACATTAAAGCAAAGGGAGTGGAAGTAAAAACTCATATCTTAGGATTTATTTCGGAAGGCGAGAAGCGCTGGCTGTTTCGTCACGGCCAGGCCTATATCATCGCCTCGTTTTCAGAAGGATTTCACAT
>JALRBM010000084.1 GCA_023257755.1 Candidatus Saccharimonadia bacterium
AACATTCTCGAATAAATCCTCGTCGCGAAGCGTAAGTAAATGTTTCATTCCCCCATAGTAACAAAATTGTCCAAGAGAGCGCGTGTCACTACGATAAAGCGACGACCAAAAACGACATTGCCAGCACAAGCGTTACAGGCGTCATCACAAAGCGCTCGGGCTTACTTCTCGATATGCCGTTTAGCAAGATTCCAGACATCAGATACACCGTTACTACCCATACGCCTATGTGTGCGACCGAATCAGAAACGATGTCAACTAAGCCAGCTCGGTCGGCAAGAAGCAGGGCAAATAGTAGGTACAGAACAATGGCTACAGCGCTACCGATCCTTAGTTTGGCCGGGAGCACATTATGCTGCCCTCCCCATGCAAACCGACCGATGGGAGCGCCACAAATAAGCGCGATTTGAAATGCAGTAAAAGCAGCGAGAAGAAACAGTGCTAAGTAAGTGACAAATTCAATCATATCCCTATCATACCAAAAAGCATTTCAAAAAATATCCCTCTTTTGGCAAAATAAAAACTAATCAGGAAGATAGCATTCGTCGATTTGACCTTTGGCCGAGCCTGGTAAACCGGCATATTTGTCTACACTCGCTGGATCAGAATAGCGAACCTCTCTGTACGACTGATACAATTTGCGATACTCCGCACAAATAGTCTCGATGTAATTCGCTGTTGTATTCGCATCTACCTCTTTCTTTCTTAGGAGGGCGCTATTATTTTCGATGACAGTATCTTTCGATTGCAAGGTACTATAGAGAAACATAATATAGCCTACCACACCAATAACAAGGAAAATGCCTACACCGGCCGCAATTTTCTCTCTTTTACTAAATGGTTGCTTCATATACAGAAATTATACACCACTTCCGCACTAGGGCTGTTGAACGTTCGGATAATTCATTATAATGTCCTCCCGCCTTCCATAGTGAATCTCAAAATCCTCAATACTTTGTTTGATATCGTCCACATCACATAATAACGTAGCCTCTTTTCGGTTGCTTAACCTACCATAGACCTTATAGTGAGGGTCGATAACTTGTGTGCGATTTGCCGAGATTGCCCGCTGCTTCCCCGTTATGCCTTCGTAGGTGTGGACTCCAGCAAAATTACAAAAGATTATCCCACAGTTGTACTCAACCGCTCTGCTCCGAAGAAGATTATCGAGAATCTTAGAGTCTGAAATATCTGGATATCGGCGCGAGGCTTTGCCTCTCTTGTAACGCAAATCGTCAGATTGATTTATTGACCAGAAAGCAAGAACAATTACCCACTCTGCGCCTTGCTTAATTGCTGCTTCAAAAGCTTGACGATAGAACACATCCCAGCAGATTATTATTGCTGTTTTACCCACGACACTCGTAAATACCTCCGGTAAATGGTGTGACGATGTATACTCGTCTCGTTCTGAAAGCCAAAGATTACTCTTGGAATATTGAGACAGGATTTTGCCGGCGTTATTTATATATACTGTGCTGTTATAAAAGCGACCATCACTGCTACTGGGTAACGTGCCAGGTATAATGTCAATGTTATATTTTCTCGCCAATGCTGAAAACTCACGAGTCCAGTCAGGAAATTGTTGTGCCGCAGCGCGGAGGCCATCATGATCACGAATAATGCCGTACAGAAAGTCCTCAGGGAAAAGGCTGAGACGAGCTCCACTGGCTGCGTTATGTTTTATTGTCTTCTCCATCGTCTCGAAGTTGAGCCGAGGATTGGATTGGGGGTTGAGTTGATTGAGGGCGATTTTTACCATGAACCTAGTGTAGAATTTGTATTTTTATATACAATAGCGCAACAAAAAGACTTCCGAAGAAGTCCTTTTGCGAATTGTTTTATAGAGGGTTATAATTGTTGCTACCGCAACTCGACTACAGGTCGAGCAAATTAGCTAGAAAATATTCCGCACTTGATGCGATATCTTTGCGTCTTTTGAGCTCTGCAATTGAATAGGTCTCAGAGCCCGCCCCTTCGAACACATTAAAATTGTCTGAATCGATAGTAGTTTTATAAAAATATATCTTACGCCTAGTAGTGGGATTATTGGGGTGCGGAAGCTCGGTGTTTGTAATGTAATCAATGGTTAAACTAGACACATCAAGCGATGTTTCTTCAGAAAGTTCTCGTTTTATAGCTTCTTCTGGAGTTTCTCCAGCTTCAATGTGCCCACCAAACAATCCGAGTAAACCAGGGCTAACATTGGTCTTTTTATCACGACGCTGAAGCACTACGTCTCCACTAGGAAGGACTAGCCAAATTACAGAGACTTCCACCATTAGTACATTTTATCAAACAAAAAACACCTCCGGTAGCGAAAATGAGGTGTTCTTTGCATGGAGGGCCATCTGAGACTTGAACTCAGGACACCCTGCTTAAGAGGCAGGTGCTCTAACCAGCTGAGCTAATGGCCCGTAACTTCTAAAAACTATAGCAAAAAGAGGTGGTTTTGTAAATAGACTGCTATAGCCGGTCTTTTTGGTCACTCATGAACGCACCCCACTGGCGAACAAGACGGAGGATAGTCTTTAGCGGCAGTTCGATAACCATGTCGAGGATTTGGGCCACCAGATTGATTTTGGCGTACTTTTCACTGATCCAGCGGCCAATGACCACGAACGGCATATAGAGGAAATCACGGATGAGAGTGACGCCGCCCTGGTAGCCATCGATGGCCTCAACTTCACGAACCAGTCGCGACAACGAGAAGCCAAGGAAACTGGCCGTGGAAAGGAACATAAGGAAGATTGCCAGGTGAAGCGCGCTGAATCCAAGGCTGTAAAGGCCAAAGATCGCTGATCCTACCACCAGAAGGATAAAGAGGGCATAGGCAATCCGGTAGGGCCATCCATACGTTCCTGTGCGGCGGCGGGTGGAAATAACCGCCTTGTCTGACGTGCCATACAGCAGAGCCTCAACCTTGTCCACCAACGCTTCGGTGTTAGCCCGGCCCGGCAGGAGCAGCGTATTGCTAAGAAGAATCATATAAAGCGGCGGGAAGAGCAGGTTGATGATCAGCGGCAGCCAGATAATTTCATTGTGAACCAGCATGTCGTAAGGAATTTCAATCAAGATACCGATGAGCGTCTTGGTAATAAACAGAAAGATGACACTCTTGATGATTCCCTTCTTGATTTTCTTACTAACTGCCGTATAGGTCGTTTCAATCTGCGCCTCGTATGCCGAGAGGAAGCGATCTTGCGAAGCCAGCATCGTCTCAAGATCTTCTTCGGATTCGATCATTTGCCACAGGATCCTAAATGTCGCCCCCTGGCGGTTGATAATACGGAAGAGCCGGTCGGTCTCGTCCGCATCCATCAAGCTGTCGATCAGTTCATTGGTCTTCGTAAATGACCCGAAATCTTTCGGGGATTGACTATAGCGCTGCAAGAGGATCCAGCGAATACGCGCCGGATCAGTCTTTAGAAGCGCGCGGTGGGTCGCGATGAAGACCGAGACGTCATGGTTTTCAATATTTTTAGTATCGGTCTGCTTGAAGTAGTCGAGGAAGTAGCTATAAGAAAACTCGACAAATGCGCTCTGTTTAGCGTAGCTGTTAAGCATACTCTCGACCTCAACCGACAGAACATCCAGTGTCCATGCATCACGGCGTTTGTGGCGCCAGTCAAGCGACATATAGACGTCAAAGTAGGCCGCGGCGCTTTCACCAATACGGTCGATATACGACCGCGGGACGGTATCATTGGCAAGGTATCCTGCCAGCGTCAATTCAGTAATAAGTTCATCACCGCTTCCCGCCGCTAATTTACGATCCCTCAGTAGAAATAGCCGGCGATAGAACCGTCGGATCGCCCGCTGAAGCAAAACGTTCTCTTCGGCATGCTCGGCGGCATTACGCAGTTGCTCGTACCCGGCAGTAATCGTCGCACCCGCACCAACGACATGTACTTTTTCTTCGGCGTTCTTTTGAGTGTCCAGGTGAGCCTGGCGGTTTTTTGCCGCCTGTAATGACGCGGCAAGTTGCTGGTAAAGAGGGTGGTGCTTTTCCATAAAAATTTCAAACGTGGTACACCCGGTAGGATTCGAACCTACGACACCTGGTTCCGAAGACCAGTGCTCTAATCCACTGAGCTACGGGTGCATATGAAACACATTATACCAGATACAGAGTAACTTACCAGTAGTCAGCAAGCTATTCGAAGAATTCGAAGAAAGCGCCCACGTTGCCGGATACCACATCCGCAGCGGCAAAATTATCATAGCGTGCCGTCGAGCTCGCCTCGCTTCGCACACCTACGTAAAGCCCGTTTGCAATCTGCGTATCAGTTACAGAGACACGCTCGACACCATTCACATAGGCTTTGATCGTTGATCCTACGCATTGCAGCCTTGCGACATCGCCGTTTACAGCGGCAGCCGCATACGTCCCAATGACGTTAAAGGAGCCACTGAGGTTGTAAAACAAATTCCAGCTCGATCCATTATTACGCCAAAGGTAAAAGTTATTCGCACCAATATCAGCCCGGGCAAAAATACCCATCGAGGTCGTGGTAGCATTTGACAGGACGATTTCGGCGTAATGATCCGATGTCGAAAGCGGAGAGGAATAAAGAATACGTGCGGTCGTGCTTGTGCCAGGCGCAAGCTGGTTGCTGACGATCGACCAGTTGTCATCCATCTCCGTCCATCCGGTTACGGTGGAAGAGTCTGGTCGGTTAAAATCGTCCGTATACGAAGCCATCAGAGCGTTGCCTGAGAGGCAAGTACTGTCCAGCGATCACGAGATGCGTTATACACCGCCCCTATAAAATGTGTTTTGCCAGAATTAATGGTGATCGGTGACGAGATGTTGGTCGTTAGTTCAAAACTTCCCGCCGTGCCCGTCGCGAGCGTTAGGTTACGATTGGCTGCCGATGCAGTTATCTCCCAAATCCTGCGCATGCCGTCCGATGCACCGGTTGGTGCAGCGAGGGTCCTGTCGCCTGCAATGCTGACACGGAAATGTTTGCCTGCGGCGGCGTTCGTATTGATCGTAGCTGCATCAGTCAGAGCAACAATTCCAGCCGACTCCAATGCATCAATTCGAGTATCATGTGAATCCGTGACGGCCGTGTCGGCCTTGGCAGCAAGGTCGGTCGTCAGGTTAGTGATCTTGCTTTGCGCGACACCCGAGGCAATCTTGGCATCAGTCACATTGTTATCAGCAATTTTAGCGGTCGTCACGGCGTTTGCGGCCAGTTCCGTAGGCCCAACGACACCAGCGACCAGCTGGGCGTTCGATGCCGTTCCCGAAAGATCTCCTCCCATCGAAGGATCCGAGCTTCCCGCACTTGTCCAGGTCAGTGAACCGCCACTATACCCCAGCACCTGCCCGTTCGACGGCGCATTCGACACCGCCAGCTTGGACTCGGCAACAGAATTGTCCTGAATGGCACCGGATGGAACCGCATCCGTCTTCAATGTGCCGTCAGCAGCATGAGAGACAGTCAGGTATTCATTGAGGATTTGTCCCCAAGTACCGTTATCACTGCCTGGTTGTGGTAATCTGGCCATTATTCTTACCTACATACGCTTAATGGTTTCTATCATATCAAACTGCCTGTGGTTAGGCTAGATTAGAGGCAAGCATCCCGTCTGGTGCTATAATTGCAGTGAAATGGACGTCCATACTAATATCCCACTCAAAAACTATACGACAATGCGCCTCGGGGGCAGCGCCCGCTTCATGACGGACGTCCACACGCCCGAGGAAGTCGCCCAAGCGTGCAAGAACGCTATTGGCCAGGAGCTGCCGATTTTCATTCTCGGCGGAGGCAGTAACATTATCGTTCACGACGAAGGATTTAACGGCATTGTTATCCACAATAAAATCCGCGGGTTTGAGGTGATCAGCGACGAACCGGGCAAAACGCTCGTTCGGATCGGTGCGGGCGAAAACTGGGACGAGGCAGTAAAACGAACGGTCGACATGAATCTGTCCGGCATCGAAGCCCTGTCCGCGATTCCCGGTACGGCTGGGGCTGCTCCTGTACAAAATATCGGGGCATACGGACAGGAGATCGCTGACTCGCTCGTATCGCTGGCGGCTTACGATATCCAGACCGACCGGTTTATCGAGCTGCAAAATGCTGACTGCGCGTTCTCATACCGCCACAGTATTTTTCGCGGGGAAGCTGCCGGGCGCTACGTTATCCTCAGCATTACCCTCCAGCTGTACAAAACCGCACCCCAGCCGCCGTTTTACGCCGCCGTTCAGGATTATTTTGATAAGAACAATATTACACTGTACACCCCCCAGGCTATCCGCGACGCGGTAAGGGTTATCCGTGCCGATAAACTCCCCGACCCCGCCATACTTCCCAATGCCGGATCGTTCTTTAAGAACGCGATTGTCGAGGATTGGCAGCTGACCGATCTACGCCAGCAATACCCTGATATGCCTGTGTATGATATGCCCGACGGCAGGTTCAAAATTCCTAGCGGTTGGCTCATTCAAGAGGCAGGCTTAAAAGGCCAGACACTTCACGGCATGCATGTCCACGACAAAAACGCCCTGGTGCTTATCAATGAATCCGCGTCGAGTTACGCCGATCTGGCTGCCGCCCGTGAAGAGATCATCGGCGCGGTCCGGGATAAGTTCCGTATCACGATCGAACAAGAACCACTGGAAGTCTAGGGCTTGCCTAGAACATCCAAACCTCTTATGCTATAAGGTATGAACCGCCGCGCGGGCTTTACGTTGATCGAGCTCTTGATCACCATTACTGTCATGGTGATCCTGGTCGTCCTGTCGGTGATTATTCTTCGAACCACGCAGGCCACGGCACGCGACGAGGAGCGTAAAACCGACGTCGAAAATATTGCCCGGGGCCTGGAGCTTCGCTATGACAACGGCAATCCAAAGGCCGTCTCGACCTGGATTAAAAAAGGGGCCTATCCTGGAACGAACGAGATGCTTCACGCTATGGGCTTTAACCGTGCCGACTTTACCCCCCCTGAAGTAGTTGGGGGCTACCTGACCGATCTTCTTCCGGACACCTCACAGTCTAACTTCACGCCACCCAGCGGCGGCACATTCGATATCTCCTGCGTGTGGGCCTGCCAGCCGGCCGAAACGCAAAGCTTTATCGATTCAATCACGACCGTAGACAAGTATGTCTACGAACCGATCGATGCCTCGGGCAATGTCTGCGCAGGTAATGATTGTGTGCGGTTTAACCTGTACTATCGAACTGAACGGGATAATGCCCTGCAGAAAATAAAGAGTAAACACCAATGAACCTTGCGCGTATTCAACAATCAGGCTTCTCGGCAGTTGAATTGCTGATTACGTTGTTTATTGCCGTGGCATTTATCGCCACCGGCTACCAGCTTTATTCGATCATCATTAACGACGGTGGTGAAGTCCGCGCCCGCGCCCGGGCAAGTAATATTGCCTATGACCACTTACGCCGCTATTCTCCGCAGGCAACCGACCCCTGCAGTATCTTTACGCCCACTCCGGCTCCGGCTATCCCTGCAAATAGCGGGCTTTCAAACGCCGACATTACGGTCACTATCAGTTGCCCCTACACGACCGCACTTAATCTGACAAAAGTCCAGGTACGCGTCCGGTACGGCTCGCCACAAAAGGAGGTCAACCATGCCATCTTTGTCAACTAGCAAGCGGTCCGGCGGATTTACCCTTATCGAAGTCCTCGTCATTGCCCCTGTCGTTATCTTAGCAATCAGTGGGTTCGTGGCCCTGATGGTGGTGATGGCGGCCGACGTTTTGGTGACCCGCGACAATAATAATATGACCTACGAAACCCAGGACGCGCTTGACATGATTGAACAGGACACGCGTCTTGCCACCCAGTTTTTGGTGACGACAAATACCCTCCCCTCCCCACAAGGAAGAGATAATGATTTTGCCGGAACCGCCGCCTTCACCAATTCCAGCAATGCTCTTCTTATGGGTGCACTCACCACAACCAAGAATCCGGTCGATACCGACCGCAAAATTGTCTTTTACGCCGGCCAGCCGAACGTTTGTGGTGCACGCGAATCATACAACCGGCCCTTGCTTGCCAAAATCAT
>JALRBM010000085.1 GCA_023257755.1 Candidatus Saccharimonadia bacterium
GGAAGGAAAGGCGATTGTGGCTGCGCTTCAGGATGCGGCGGGCGAAGAATGTACAATTCACACTGACAGCGAGTTCTGGATCAATGTCATCACCAAATGGGCCGCTGGCTGGGAGCGAAATGGCTGGAAAAAGAAGGGTGGAGAGATTAAAAATCTCGACATTGTCCAAGAGGTATATCCGTTGTTCAAAGCCTCAAACGCGACGCTTATTTGGGTGCGTGGCCATAACAACGATGAGGGCAATGAGCTGGCGGATAAATGGGCAAATGCGGCCCGGACACGGCGAAAAGAGTTGATGAAAGAGGCGGTATAATAAGAAGCAAGGGGGTAACTGTGAAAGAAGTAGATTTTTCTGGACTCAAGGCATTATTTTTTAACGGGACACTTAAAAAATCACCGGAGACCAGCCATACCGAAGGACTACTAAAAGCCGCAATGGGCCTGATGGAAAGGCATGGTGTTGGGACGGAACTGATCCGTACTATCGACCACGATATTGCGACCGGCGTCTATCCGGATATGCGGGAACAGGGATGGGAAAGCGACGAGTGGCCGGAACTATTTAAAAAGGTGAAGGCAGCAGATATTGTTGTAGTATGCGGGCCGATCTGGCTTGGCGATAATAGCTCTCAGACGAAAAAGCTGATCGAGCGGCTTTATAGTAACTCGGGTGATGTCAACGAAAAAGGCCAGTATATTTATTACGGCAAGGTAGGCGGCTGTATCATTACTGGTAACGAGGACGGTGGCAAGCACTGCGCGATGAATATTCTTTTCAGTCTGCAGCACATCGGGTTTACCATTCCTCCGGCAACCGATGCGTATTGGGTAGGCGCAGCAGGTCCTGGACCTAGCTATCTGGATAAAGGATCAGGCGGTCCCGCTAATGACTTTACGAACCGCAATATCACCTTCATGACTTACAATCTGATGCATATGGCCAAAATGCTAAAAGAGAGCGGAGGCATTCCAGCGGCTGGAAATGTTGCGACGAAGTGGAAAAAGGGTGATCATTTTGGATATGAGAATCCCGAGTACCGCTAGTTTTTATAAAGCGTTTATGATAAAGTAAGACCATTAACAACTAAGTATCAAGAGCGCGACGAGGGACTGGCCCTATGACTCGCCGGCAACCAGCTTAACGAGCAAGGTGCCAATTCCAGCCTGAAACTTCAGGAAAGATATGTCGGTATGATAACTCCTTTCTGAAGCTTTTGGGGCAGATGAAAGGAGTTTTTATGTCTGTCAAAATAAATCTTTATCGTACTGCCGAGAGTGTCTCGCCTAAGCACCCTGATAAAATTTGCGACCAAATATCCGATGCTATTTTGGATGCCCACCTACAGGAAGATCCGGATGCCCGCGCGGGCGTTGATGTGGCTGGCGGTCATGGCTTCGTGTTTATAACGGGTGAAGTAACAAGCAAGGCAAAACAGGTTGATATGGAAGCGATTGCCCGTCGTGTTGCCGGGGACGACATCAAGGTATATGTCCACGTGGTCGAGCAGAGCCCGGAGATCGCCCAGGGAGTTGATACGGGCGGGGCGGGCGACCAGGGAATTATGATTGGGTATGCCACCAGCGAGACGCCGGAACTTTTGCCGCTGGAGGTCGTTTTGTCGCGCCGGCTAAACGAATATCTTTATAAGATTTGGCCATTCGACGGCAAGACCCAGGTAACGCTAAAAGATGATAGGATCGAGTCGGTGGTGGCGAGTTTTCAGCATGCGCCTCATGATGAGCTGGAGCGGGAAGTTAGGAACTGGTTAGGGGGTTATGATGTTGCCGACGACGTGAGGCTTCATATAAATCCCAGCGGCGATTGGCAGCAGGGAGGTTTCGATGCCGATGCTGGACTAACGGGACGAAAGCTGATCGTCGACAATTATGGTCCGCGCATTTCGATCGGTGGCGGGGCATTCAGCGGCAAAGATGCCAGCAAGGTTGATCGTAGTGCGGCATATATGGCACGGAAGATTGCAGTAGACTATCTAAGGCAACGTGGCGCGAAGGAAGTGTTCGTGCGGTTGGCCTATGCCATTGGCGTCGCAGAACCTCTTGAGGCATCGGTGATTATTGATGGCCGCCATGAAGTGATAGAGGGCTACGATCTGACGCCCCGCGCGATAATTAATGCGCTTGATCTTAAACGGCCGCAGTTCGAAAAAACGGCGCGATACGGCCATTTCGGCCATGATTTTACCTGGGATCAGTAGCACAAGGCCTGCCTGATGCGGTACAATAGTGGCTGATTATCACAACGCGAAGGTTAGAATATGGAATCTGAAAGCACTGAGTCGACCGATATTTTTTTATGGGCAAATAACACCGATGGTATCAAGAACGAACTAGACGTTGAGCTTTTTTTGTTCAATAAAAACTACACTCCCTACAGTACGAGCTTCGCGAATGATTTGAATGCCCAGATCAAGCCGCTTTTCCTTTACGACTTGATTAACTTCGTGAATATGGGTGCAGGGACCGGGCTTTCTGTTCGCGATTTCGAATTGTCCGAGAGCGAGGAAAACACGCTGCTTCGGACTGATCTTGCAAAAGTAGGCCGGGCCGAGACACTCATCCATCTAATCGAGAAAGAGCGCAGCGACATCGTCGAGTTCAGTCAGGAAGAGCACGAGTTCAAACGTATTAAAGGGGTAGTCG
>JALRBM010000011.1 GCA_023257755.1 Candidatus Saccharimonadia bacterium
AATATCTACGCCCCCGATATTCCGCCCGTCGATTTGATCGTCAGGACAAGTGGCGAGCAGCGCATCTCGAACTTTATGCTTTGGCGCGCGGCCTATAGCGAGCTGCTTTTTTTGGACAAGATGTGGCCGGACATGACAAAAGACGACGTGGCAGCTATACTGGAAGAATATTCACAGCGCGACAGGCGAATCGGAGGGTAGATGGAACTTATTTTCGGCATTTTGGTAGGGTTGGTTATCCTGGTTCTCTTGGTAGTGGTTCACGAACTGGGCCATGCGATTGCCGCAAGACGCAATGGTGTTGTCGTCGAGGAGTTCGGCATCGGATTTCCGCCCCGTGCCTGGAAAAAGAAGCTGAAAAACGGCATTCTTTTTACACTTAACTGGCTGCCGCTAGGCGGGTTCGTTAAGCTCCAGGGCGAGCATGACGCCGCCAGGAAAAAAGGCGACTACGGTGCGGCCAGCTTTTGGGCAAAGACAAAGATATTGCTTGCCGGCGTACTGATGAACTGGGTGGTGGCCGCCATCTTGCTGACAATCCTGGCGTGGACCGGACTGCCAAAAATCCTGCCTAATCAGTTCAGCGTCGCCGGAGATACAACAGTGACCCGCCAGCCGGTAGAGATCGCCTCGGTAGCTAAAGATTCGCCGGCCGACAAGGCAGGGCTAAAAGTAGGGGATAAGATTTTGCGCTTCGCTGGCGAGCAGGTTGCAGCTTCGAATGATCTCTCGCGTCACACCGAGGAAAAGAAGGGCCAGAACGTCGAGGTTATTTATTCGCGGGACGGGGCAGAAGCGACTGCTTCGGTGCAGCTGCGAAAGGATAACAGCAACAAACAGGGTTATCTAGGCGTAGGATCGGGGCAGCGCGAGTCGATTCAGGCCAGCTGGTCCGCGCCGATCGTCGGTGTGGTGACGACCGGCCAGTTTACGCTCGTGACGCTGCAGGGCATCGGTGATCTTCTTGTAAACCTTGTAAAGGGTATTGTCCTGCAATTCAGTCCGCAGGAGGAGACACGGCAGCAAGCTAAGCAGGACCTTGAGACAGTCGGCAACAGCGTGGCGGGTCCCGTCGGCATTCTTGGGGTGATCTTTCCGGCCGCCGAACAAGCGGGCCTGACACAGCTGGTGCTGCTTAGCGCGATCATCTCTTTGACATTGGCCGTGATGAACGTCCTACCAATTCCGGCGCTCGACGGCGGCCGCTGGTTTACGATGGCAATTTTCCGCCTCCTCAAAAAGCCGCTGACCAAAGAACGGGAGGAGCAAATCCAAAGTACCGGCTTTCTGGTCCTCATGCTGCTCGTCATAGTAATTACGGTAGCCGATGTTGCGAAAATTATTAATTAACCCGGATCCAGGAAAAGTCTTTCGCTGGCAGTATCTTTTAGCATTGCCGCTGTGGGTGCTGGTCGGATTCTTTTTGTCCCAGTTTATATTGGTTGGCGTGTTCGCGCTGCTTAAGGGGGCGGGCATTTCATTAGAGGCGGCGAACCCAGCGGTCGTTAACACCATGCTAGCCGTGGCGATCTACGCCCTTAGCTTGGCAATCGTTATTGGCGTGCCGTGGCTGGTGAAGCGCCGTCGCACAACGGCTGATGACGTAGGGATATCGCGTTGGCCAAGTTGGCTGGATATTCTCCTGGCCCCGGCTGCACTGGTCATTTATTTCATTCTGTCGCACGTGCTTCTCTCGCTAGTGGCGGCACTTGTTCCCGGGCTGAATCTGACAGAGGCCCAGAACGTTGGGTTTGGCAATCTAACCCAACACTACGAAGTGATGCTGGCATTTATTACGCTTGTTCTGCTTGCGCCAATTGCCGAGGAGTTGCTTTTTCGGGGCTACCTCTATGGAAAGCTGAAAAGATCCGTCCCGATTTGGGCCGCCGCCCTCGTCACCAGTGCTGCCTTCGGCTTTGTGCATGGTCAATGGAACGTCGCGTTTGATGTTTTTGTACTCAGTCTTGTCGCGTGCGGATTACGTGAAATGACGGGAAGTATCTGGGCGGGGGTCCTGCTTCATGCGATGAAAAATGCCATTGCGTTTTATCTCCTCTTTATTAATCCCACGCTTTTGACTACAATGGGAACATGATGAGGTTGTTAGCCCCACTCTTTGCTCCTCGTATGCCGGCTCGCCGGTAGATTTTGTTTTCCCCGGCTTTTTCTATCAACGACAACAGGAGTATTCAATGCGATTATCACAACTTTTTACTAAAACAAGCAAAACTGCGCCAGCCGACGAGGTAGCGAAGAACGCCCAGCTTCTTATCAGGGCAGGGTTTGTTTACAAGGTCATGGCGGGTGTTTACGCGTACACGCCGCTTGGCCTTCGCGTGCTGGAAAATATCAAACAAATCGTTCGCGAAGAGATGAATGCTGTCGGCGGCCAAGAACTCATTATGACCAATCTCCAGCGCCGCGATACCTGGGATATCACTACCCGGTGGGATGATGATGTGGTTGATGTATGGTTCAAGACAAAACTGAAGGATGACACCGAGCTGGGGCTGGCGTGGTCGCATGAAGAGGCTATCATGGAAATGATGCAGCAGTTCGTGGAAAGCTACAAGGATTTGCCGACCAGCGTGTATCAGTTCCAGACAAAACTGCGAAACGAACTTCGAGCCAAAAGCGGCATTATGCGCGGCCGCGAGTTCGTCATGAAAGATATGTACTCGTTGCATGCGTCAGCCGAGGATCTTGACCAGTATTATGCCAAAGTTACCGAGGCCTATAAACGGGTGTATGACCGCCTAGGTATCGGTGAAGATACCTTTGTCACGTTTGCTAGTGGAGGTGCCTTTACAAAGTTTAGCCACGAATTCCAGACAGTCTGCGAGGCGGGCGAGGATATTCTGTATATTCACCGCGAAAAAAATATTGCCGTCAACGAGGAAGTGTTGGACGAAGCGACCAAAGAGCTAGGAATTGCAAAGGAAGAACTCGAGCGGGTAAAAAGCGCCGAAGTGGGGAATATCTTCAACTTTGGAACCGATAAGTCCGAGCAAATGAACATAAAATTTACCGGCAGCGACGGGAAAGAACACCCCATCTATTTGGCTTCCTATGGCATCGGCATTACGCGCGTCATGGGCGTTATTGTCGAGAAATTCGCCGACGAAAAGGGAATTATCTGGCCGGAGAATGTTGCACCGGCCAAGGTCTATTTAGTGCGGATTGGGGGCGATGCGGCAACTCAGCACGCGGATGAGCTGTACGAGGAGCTGGCATCTAAAGGTGTCGACGTTCTTTACGACGACCGCGATGAGCGGCCGGGAACTAAGTTTGCGGATGCCGAGCTTATGGGTATCCCACACCGCGTGACGGTGAGTGATCGGCTATTGGAATCGAATTCGTATGAATATACGCCTCGTATGAGTGGCTCTACAGAGGTATTGACACGCGATCAGCTGCTTGCTACACTTAGTTGACCGTAGATTTTCTAACTATAGTCTACGCTATATCTAGTGTAAGCGTGGGTACAATAGACACAATCTTGTTAAAGGGAAAAAGGATTTTTTGAACATGAAAAAACTGTATCAGATCACCGAAGAGGGCAGGGCAGAGCTGGAAGCAGAACTTGTCGAACTAAAGAGCCGCCGCGGTGCTATTGCTGATAAAATTGCCGAGGCACGTGACTTTGGTGATCTCAGTGAAAATGCCGAGTATGATAGCGCCCGCGAAGAGCAGGGCTTGGTTGAAAGCCGCATTGCCGAAATCGAAGACATTCTGCTTAACGCTGAACTAATCAAAGGTGGCAGCAAGACGAAGGTTGCACTGGGCAGTAAAGTCGAGCTGAAAACCGGTAAAAAGACAGTGGTTTATAACATTGTTGGTCCGGTTGAGGCAGACCCGCTCGAAGGCAAGATCAGCAACGAATCGCCGATTGGCCTGGCGCTTATGGGCAAGAAAGTTGGCGATCAGGTTTCAATCAAGACACCTAAAGGCGATATCAAGTACGAAATTGTGAAAATAGGCTAAATCCTAGCCTACATAATAAAGCCGGTGCCTTGTTCGTCATTGTCGGCTTGCTTTGACCGAGCGACCATACGTTCGAGATGAGGCAGTGGATGGTCAGAGGCTTCCCGCAACCATCTCACTATCTGTCGTTGTTCAGGATCTCCTTCGCTATCCATTTGCGCGCCGCTTGTAGCGATTAAATTGTGATATTCGCCGCTAATCGGACCGCCGGTAAGAGCGGCGATATCGATGGCACGTTTGAAATCTGGATCAATCCCGCCTCTTTCTACAACCCGCTGCAAGACAAGACGTAATTCAGGCTCCTCTAGATCGTCGCAGGCGCGGGCAATCAGCAAGAGGTCTTTGAGTGAGGGAGGGATCTCTGCCCCCTCTTTATCATGAGAAGAAAGTGCTACGGCCACGAAGTTCCTCGCATCTTCCTTGGCGATCTCTCTTACGCGCTCTCTATCTTTCGGGGAAAGGGCGCCATGCTCTAGCTTATCGAGCGAATCTCCTAAAAGTACCTCCGGAGTCAAGGCGGCTGGAGGGGTAAAAAGGGTGTCATAGGTATGGAATAATACTGATCCTAATTCTGCAGCTAGAGCCTCGCGGGAAAGGGTCCTGTCCACTTCCTCAGGTCGATAGGGGTATGTACTTGCACCATCATAACCGACTTTCTCATGACCGAGAGAAAGGTGGTTTAAAAGAGCTGAAGGGCGAAGTTTCACGACTATTTTTTCTTTTAATCACTTTTTAATGATGAGGTGATTATACCACACGAAGGGAATAAACACAAGCATTATTGTCAGTGGCGTGGACGTAACAGATGTGATAAAGTGTACACAGTATGGCGACACTTCAAGATTACCGCGATGAGCGGCTTCGAAAACTAGAGCAATTAAAGGAGCTGGGAATCAATCCGTACCCGGCCGAAGCGCACCGAACGCACAACGCGGGCGATGTTACGCATAAGTTTGACGAACTGGACGGTCAGACAGTAACTGTCGCCGGACGCGTGGCCGGGATCCGCAGCTTTGGTAAGCTGGCATTTCTCGTGCTCCGTGACTTTAGCGGCCAAGTGCAACTCTTCCTGCGTGACGGCGATGTGGCCGAACTGGATGGGCCGCGTGGCATCGTGGGCATAAAGGAAGTGTCCCTTCTTGATACAGGTGATTTTGTCGAGGCCACCGGTGAAGTCATCAAAACCAAAACCGGCGAGATATCGGTGGGAGTAAAGACCCTCCGATTACTGACAAAGGCGCTACGGCCGACGCCAACAGAGCTGACCAATAAGGAAGAGCGCCTTCGCCGCCGCTATGTCGACATGAACGTTAATAAGGAAGTGCGCGAACGGTTTGTGCGCCGGTCCAAGTTCTGGGGCGCAACCCGGGATTTTTTGAACGAAAACGGCTTTCTTGAAATCAATGTTCCGGTCCTGGAGCACACAACCGGCGGCGCCGACGCCAATCCGTTTGTGACACATATGGACGCGCTCGATCAGGATTTTTATCTTCGGATAAGTCACGAATTGCCGCTAAAAAGGTTGCTCGGTGCGGGATTTGAGAAGGTCTACGACCTGGGTCCACGGTTTCGGAACGAGAATTACAGCGACGAGCACTTACCCGAGCATGTAGCAATGGAGTGGTATTGGGCCTACGCCAACTGGGAAGACGGTATGAAATTTACCCAGGAGATGATTCGCCGCGTTGCCGACGCGACATGGGGCAAACGGGAATTTACGTTGGCAAACGGCCAGCAGGTCAATCTGGGTCTGGACGGCGAGGACTGGCCGCGGCTTAGTTTTGTCGAGTTGATTCGGGAACGATATGGTCTCGATGTATTTACGTGCACGCTGGAAGAGGCGGTGGCCGAGCTAAAGAAAATCGGTGGTGAAGTGGAGAAAATCG
>JALRBM010000016.1 GCA_023257755.1 Candidatus Saccharimonadia bacterium
GATTATATTTCGCGTGCCTAAAGACATGCTTTTTAATGATGAGCAGCGGCAACGAGTCGCTTACGAAACGGCGGTCCTCCGGAAGTTACGGGCTTCCTTGCCCGTGGCTATTCCCGATCCACAATACATTGCGCCGCAGGCGGGCTACTTTGGTTATCCAAAGCTAAACGGCGTACTCGCCGAATCGGTGTGGTCCGAGCTGACAGCCGATCAGCATACCCGCTTTCGGGAAGACTGGGTGCGGATTGTGATGACTATCGAGCAGAACATAAGCGCGGAAGAAGCGCGTCAGTTTGGTGTCATTTCTTTTTGGCTTGAGGAGGCGATGAGCGACACTCGCAGGCTGCTTGAACTGGACGATGTCCAACTGCGTCATAAAGAGTTCGCTACCCTGGCACTGCGGCGGGCCGAACAGCTCGATGTACGCACCAATGCCTTGTTTTTGCATAACGATTTTTATCCGCATAATATTCTTTTGGATCCGAAAACCAAGAAGCTGGTGGGGATACTTGACTGGTCTGATTGCTGTCTTGCACCAATTGAACGTGAATTTGCACTGTGGCACTCTTTCCCGCCTCCTCATCTTGATGCGATGATCAGCCCTTATAGCGAAAAAACGGGCCGTCCGGTAAATAAGCAGCTTGTGAAATCCTGGGCATATATCGAAGCATGCGGCGATCTTTACTCGCAACTTATAGAGAATGACCAGGCAGGTATAAAGGAATCCCTACGTCATATTGATCGCTGGTCGCGTGAAGAGGGATTACTTTCTACCGGCCTTTAAGGTTCTTCGACTAACGTCGTTTAGAGTGTATGTTTTATGATCGCTTCGACGACCCGGTCCCATACCGCCGGGGCGATTTGAGCATGGCCCATATCCGGAATTTTCACCAGGGTTGCACCTGGGATCTCTTTGGCAAGAGCCTCGCCGTGCTCGACGGGAAAGAGGGGGTCATTCTGGCCGTGGATGACAAGCGTCGGAGTTGTAATACTCGCAAGTTTCTCGCGCCACGGATCACCGGCGTCAAGGAGGAACGGGTTGGTCATTTGGGCGGCTAAATTCACTGTGCGGTCGAAAACAGTAGCGCCGGTTGTGCGGAACCACTCTGCATCAAACGGTGCATCGCCGGCAAAAGGCCGTTCGCCTTCCATCAAGTAGTCAGCAACTGAATCACGATTGCTCCAGTCGGGTTCAGCTGGGCCGGCTTCACCACTATAGATTTTGGCGATGCCTTCGGTCATAGGCGGTAAGTCTGGATTGTCATGGCCGGGTCCCCCAGGTGTACCGGAAATAAGCGTCGCACTGAGGAGACGATCAGGATGATCGATCGCTAGCAGTTGGGTGATAGCTGCTCCCTGCGACAATCCGACGACATGAGCTTTCTGGACACCGTATGTATCAAGGAGCATAGCCGCGTCTGATTCAAGGTCGCGTAGCGTATACCCCGGGTTGCCTACTTCGTAACTGGTAGACCGGCCGGCATCCCGGCTGTCATAACGAATGACGAATTTGCCGCTGTCTGCGAGCTGCCTGCAGAATTCATCGCCCCAGGAGATCATGGAATTACCTGCTCCCTGGATAAGCAATAACGCCGGGTTATCCGCCTGCCCGAAGGTCTCAGTTGCTAGTGTTATGCCGTTTATTTCGATTAGTTTTTCCTTGCCGGTGTCGTAGGCCATCTTCCTCCTTAAAATATGTTAGCCCTCTTATTTTATCGGTTTCAGACCACTTGGACAATAAGCAGCGATAAAGGACAGTTGAGAAGTGGCTTTAGATAGGACGAGAGCCCACGCCAGCGAGGCCGGCATGGGCTTTTGCTCTCGTCTGTCAGAGGTTGCGGCGGATGGCCGCGACCAGGTGGGCCACCGGATCCGTGATGTCGTCCACCCACTGGGGTTCGTCGCCGGCGATGGCCCACAGGCCCAGGCCGATGTACACCAGCAGGAGGGCCATCACGAAGGCAACGAACTTCCCGGCCGGTCATGCCAGGAAGGCACGGGCTTGACTGCGGGGCTGTGCGACCACGAGGCCACCTCTCATTCTTCAGACGGAAAGAGCAATGCGTTGGAGCTATTAAATTATAACACATTAATATTATAAGTCAATAATCTAATGTTTCGTAGAATGTTATCCCCTTGCTATACTGGAATGAAGGAGAAGACATGTCATTTTTAGATGGATTAGGTCGTTTTTTGCAAGGCAAACCTGTATTTGAAGATCCGAACGCGCCTGTGGATCGCGTCGCCCCTGCTCCGCAGCAGTCTCCCTCCGAGGACAGGACGGGTGTTAACAAGGCTGATCATAATAGTTTTCCGGTCATCCGGATTGAGGAGGTATCTTCGCATGAAAGTAATGGTCACCTGGAAGTACACGGAGAAGTAAAAAACGAATGGCATGACGAAGTCGTGCTTGATAAAATTCAGTTGTTTAATACATCACGCAAACTAGAGGTGTTTTTACGGGCCGATGAGGAACGAGAAGTGCTTTTATACGATGGGCCTGCCCCAATGCAGCCATACTACGAGGCGCTGCTTGAGTATAAAACGCGAAAAGAAGGTGATTATTTTCAGGCGACTTTTGAGGTAAAACTGGATTACGATGCGGCGACGAAAACATATAGCACCGACGAGCTCCGGCTTCGGCTGCCAATTCGTGACATCTATGGATAAATCCGCCTGCTTATCCTAGCTTTTCATTGAGATACCGATTAAAATCGAAAGGCTAGTCAATGCGAAGGAGAGAGCGGGCGTGAGCAAAGACATCGAGATTAAAGGTGCGCGGGAAAATAACTTAAAAAACATCTCATTAACGATACCGAAAAATAAAATAACGGTCTTCACCGGAGTGTCAGGGTCGGGCAAATCATCGATTGTCTTCGATACCATCGCCTCAGAATCGCAGCGCCAGCTTTACGAAAACTTCAGCGCGTTTGTTCGCGGATTTCTTCCTAAATATCCACAGCCGGATGCAGATGAAATCAGTAATCTCAGCATGGCTGTGATTGTCGACCAAAAACGGCTGGGTGGGGGCTCGCATTCGACCGTCGGAACGATTACCGATATCTACTCAGTGCTTCGCCTGCTCTTCTCGCGGAGTGGTCAACCCCAGGTCGGGCCTTCATATTACTTTTCGTTTAATGATCCGAACGGCATGTGCCCGGAATGTAGCGGGCTGGGCAAGAAGCTAACCATCGCGACGGAAAAACTGATTGATATGTCAAAGTCGATTAATGACGGTGCGATCCAAGTTCCCTTCTTTGCTGGCTGGGAAGTAAGCGGCTATAAAGCCTCGGGATACTTTGATAACGATAAAAAGCTTTCGGACTTCACTCCCGAGGAGCTTGACCTTCTTTTGTGGGGCAAAAATCGAAAATTCAAAATGCAGTTCGGCGAAAATTCCATGAACGTTACCTACCTGGGCTTATTCGAAAAAATTACCCAGTCGTATATCAAACGAGATTTAAAGACGCTTTCTGAGCGCACGCAAAAAGCAGTTGCGCCTT
>JALRBM010000039.1 GCA_023257755.1 Candidatus Saccharimonadia bacterium
CGTATTAATAAGACCCGACGCGAGCCCTGCCTCGTTACCCGGCACGCCAGACGTTGCTGCAACCGTCGCCGATACAAATGTCACCCCAAACCCAACGGCAAGAATAATAAAGGCCGGCAGTAAATGTGTAAAGTAGGACGACTCAGCCCCGGCAAAACTTAGAACAAATGTCCCAAGCGCAATCAGCAGCGTTCCCGTAATCAGGAGCGGCTTAAAGCCGAATTTACCCAGCAGCCGCGGCGCCTTCGTCGAAACAATTCCGATCAAAATCGGGATAGGCAGAAAGGCCAGCCCACTCATGACGGGCGAATATTGCAGCACATTCTGGACGTACAGCGAGGAGAAAAAGAACATCCCCAGCGCTCCGGCCGAAATAGGAATCATCATTAGATTCGCGCCGGAGACGTTACGGATTCGGAAAATGGAAAGGGGGACAAGCGGATGCTTGGCTTTCGTTTCGTTCCACAAAAAAGCAGCGAGGAGCACGACACTAAGGGCAAGAGCGGTAATGGTCGATACGCTCGTCCAGCCGGCTTCCGAGGCGACCGTCAGGCCGTACACGAGCGACACCATGCCACCCGTCACCAGCACCGCACCAGGAAGATCAAGGTTTTTGTCCTTGGATTCCTTAATGTGGGCTGGAACGTATTTGAGAATTCCAAGAATGGCTAAGATACCAAGCGGGACATTCACAAAGAAGCACCACTGCCACCCAAGATACTGGGTCAAGAGCCCGCCCAAGAATACCCCGGCGGCCGCGCCACCGGATGCCACGACGCTCCAGACACTTAACGCCTTGTTACGCTCATCACCTTCTTCAAAGGTCGTAAGAAGGATCGAAAGTGCTGTCGGCGCCATGAATGCAGCAGCCAGACCCTGGAGCGCCCGCAGAATGATGAACATCGTCTCAGAGTTTGAAAACCCTAAAAGCAGAGAGGAAAGGGTGAACCCGCCAATTCCAAAAAGGAGCACTTTCCGACGTCCGTAAAGGTCAGCCGTGCGGCCGCCCAACATTAAAAAGCCGCCAAAGGTAAGAATATACGCCGTCAACACCCACTGCAGGGCAGATTCACTGAAATTCAATGCATCCTTAATGGCGGGCAGCGCCAGGTTAACGATGGCACTGTCCAACACGACCAAAAACATCGTTGCCGCCAGCAGCATCAGAATAATATTACGTTTTTGCTTCATACGTTTTCTCCCCCGCATGTTTGTTAAATAAGCTCTAGAACCTACTATAGCAAAATTTACTTTTATGATGCAAGTATATTATGGCCGGTTGACTATCAGAACTATATTTTCCAAAATAGACATATGGAACATATACCTTTCGAAGAGCCTGGTGCGGAAGCTTTGCTTGCAAGTGCACAAGGCGACACATGGGAGCTTTTAGCAGAGGGAGGTATATACGCGTCGGGCACACCGCATCCTGCACAGCTGGAAGTAAATCCATACGGGTTAGATACCTTCGAGCCCTATACCGCACCACCCGACGAATCGGATACACCTGAATGATATTGATCATAACGTCGCCCGACGATACGCATCTTCCTTTTGTCACCAAACATCTTACAACCCCTTATGAGCTTATCGATGTCCAGGCACTAGCCGAAAACAGCCCGTTAACCTATGATTTATCCAAAACTAAGCCAATAATCTATTACAAGAATAAGCCGCTTTCCAACCCCACTGCGGTATGGCTGCGACGCCCTCGCTACAAAAAGGGGGATCTACGGCTGCCAGTCGCACCACCTTACCAGGATTATTCGCGCACAGCGCTCCAATCACATTTTGAACAGCTTTTCGCGCTTTTCCAAGATGAGGCATTCTGGATATCAGATTACTATGCGATTATGCGAGCAGACAACAAGACATTGCAGCTTAGAGAGGCCAGGAATCTAGGATTCAAGGTTCCGCCCGCCGTCGTCACATCCGACACGCGCGCTGCTAAACAATTTGTTTCAGCACACCCCGAATCGATCGTTAAATCTCTTGCAAGACGTTTTCCAATGCCCTCCAAAGATAAGCAACTTGTCTTCTTCACGAAAAAAATCTCTCCTGACTCTCAGCCATCTTACGAGGGTCTACACCTTGCGCCCGCCATCTTTCAGAATGCAGTGCAAACGGCGTTTGATATTCGCGTCACTGTCGTTGGCGAATTAGTCTTCGCCGCTAATATCGTACTGGATGCCCCATTTGATGGAGTTCTTGATTGGCGAGCTGGCCACCAAAACGATAGCCTCAAGATTACGCCTTACAATCTGCCCAAAAAAACCGCCGACCTGTGCGTCGCGCTCCCAAAACGACTAGGACTGAACTTTGGAGCGATCGATCTGATTCAGGACGTAAACGGCATAATCTGGTTTATAGAAATAAATACTAATGGCCAATGGGCGTTCGTCGAAGAACAGACGGATCAGCCTATCGGCAAAGCGATCGCCTCGTTGCTTGAAACCCACTCATAACCAGCGTATTATAAAGCACCATGAGCGAACGAATATCATACGCAAGTACAGAAAGTCCTGATGTCGATAGTGAATTTGAAACTATCGTCCGCGAATTCTACGCAGAACAAGCCGAATACCAGGAGCCGTTTGGCACTAAAGAGATTATGATCGAAGTGCCCGACCCCCTTCCGCTCTCACCCAACAGCACCCAGCAGTCTGTTTCGTGGACAACAACAAGCAAAGGTCAAAAGGGTGACGACAACACCTGGACCGACTAATACTTTTATAATAAAAGTAAAAATGCTACAATAGGCCTATGAAACGATTGGATGTCAAATCACATTGTCCGATCAACTACGCGCTTGAATGTTTTGGCGACCCTTGGTCGCTGCTCATTGTCCGAGATATCGTCTACTTCGGCAAAAAGACATACGGAGAATTTTTGGCATCCGAAGAACGTATCGCCACCAACGTCTTAGCCAACCGACTAGCCGATCTTGAAAAAAAGGGAATAATTAAAAAATGCCCCTGCGATACGGACAAGCGTAAGGATATTTATATGCTCACCGAGCGCGGACTCGACCTCATCCCGCTGCTCAGCGAAATGGCATTATGGGGAGCAAAACACGACGTTGATACAGACGCTCCGAAAGAATGGGTCGAGACGCTAAGTCGTGACAAAGAGCACATCTTACCCCTTGTACGAACAACCGTCGAAAAAGGCGGAGCTGTCTTTATGGGGCCGAACAGCGTCGTAAGCAAGCTATAATTTAACCATAAGCTTGACTTATTTTATATTATATGATATTATGTTCCTAATCCTCTAGACAGTGAGAGACTGCCTCCAGGGTCGTTAAGTGTAACGGAAGGAGCATAACTAATGAAAGTAGGGAAATTAGCCCTTATTGCCGGCGCAACCAGCATTCTCGCGCTTGGCACACTATCAACCACCGCCTTTGCATGGCACCCGAAAGGGGTCATCGTAAAGAAAGTACAAAATATCACGAGTCAAAGCGTCCTTAGCGATGCCGACACCGCTGCAGCAGCAGTAGCCGCTAAACCAGGCGATACGCTGAAATACGTCATCGAGATCCGTAACGACGGAGCGCCGCATGATAAAGGTCACAACGATATGCACTACACCGTTATGACCGACACACTGC
>JALRBM010000051.1 GCA_023257755.1 Candidatus Saccharimonadia bacterium
GATCAACCTTTTGGACGACGAGCTGCGCGATCCGGTCCCCCTTCTCTACAACGAAAGCTTCTTCAGGATCGTGGTTAATAAGAATCACCTTTAGCTCTCCCCGATAGCCGGCGTCTATCGTTCCGGGCGTGTTAACCATCGAGATGCCGTGCTTGATAGCCAGTCCCGATCGAGGCTGGACAAAGGCCGCGTAGCCTTCAGGAATTGCAAGGGCAAGCCCCGTTCCGACAAGCGCTCTCTCACCGGGGCCAAGTGTCACCGCCTCCGTACTATATAAATCGGCACCTGCATCGGTCGCGTGGGCAAAGCTTGGCAGTTTTGCATCGTTATTAAGCCGTTGGATTAAAATCTCCATATTTACCTCCCGTTCTAGGCTAGTATACTACGACAGCTTTCTCATCCTACGAAGCAGCAGCCACACCACCCCGAGTGCAACTACCGTGATCGCGAGACTTATCAGTACTACCCCGACATAGCCATTCTTGTCAGGATTAAGAAAAGGATAAGGATACCATCCGACAATCGATCCGCGAATAAGGCTGTAGGCTAAGTACGTAAGCGGGTACGCAAGCCATATCAGCGCCCGGCGCCACGTCAGTGTTACCTTTGGTGGATCAATTAGCCAGTCCACCAGAAGCGCGACAGGCATAATATAATGCAGGACGATATTATCCCATGGAAGCGCCGTCAGCGACTCATATCCCGATAGAAGTATCGCGAATACGACACCCGTCATTACCATGTAAAGTGTTGCCGCGCCGCGAAGAAGTGCTAGTCCCGTCCCACTCTTACGACGGGATACCATCCACGCGCCAATAAGCAATGAAAACGCCGCAATAATATTACTCTCGATCGTGAAATAACTAAAGAAGTTCGCCGGATTAAAATTACCGCGCGCTGAGATGACGATGATTTCCGTCATCACCGCACTGAGGCCCAGTAGGCCAAAGAACGTTTTGTAATAAACGAGCCATTTTTTACTTTGCATGGCTTCATTTAACCATAAGTGCTTCGGGCTGTATAATAAATACTATGACAAAACCAGCTAATATTCCGGGAATAGAAAAGGCAACCAATAAACCCTGGGAGGAATGGGTCGAAATCATTGATGCTTTCGGTGGGCGCGAACTCCCCCATAAACAAATCGCCGAAAAAGTCTACGCCATGGGCATTGACGGCTGGTGGACGCAAAGCATCACCGTCGCCTACGAACAGCACATCGGCAGACGCGAACCCGGACAAAAAAATGACGGCACCTATGAACTGAGTGTGACAAAAACTCTCGATGGATCACGGGACGACGCCATGCGTGCGTGGGAGGAGCATATCAAAGATCTGAAGAAGTTTAACGGTATCGAACCTTCTGATCCGCCAAAGGTAAGTACGACGGATCGCTGGCACCACTGGACATGTTCACTCGCCGACGAAACAAGGGTGACTGTCGACGCCTGGGAAAAAGCACCGGGCAAGGCGGGTGTCGCCCTTACCCACACCAAGCTCCCCAGCAAAGAAGCAAAAGAGATGTGGCATACCTACTGGAAAGGGCTGATCGATCGGCTGGATAATCATTAGAAGTATTATGAATAAGCGACTCCAGGCTTTAGACAGAACAATCATTTCTACCGCAAAAAGAGTGTACATTCCTTTCGCGCGAGGGGCTTTTTTCATTGTTTTCTTTTATTTCGGCTTTTTAAAACTACTCGGCCTGAGCCCGGCATCGCCGCTCGCTGAAGCCCTTACCACTAAAACGGTCGGCATGCAGTATTTTGACGTTCTCTTTATTATTTTGGCGGTTCTTGAGTGTCTCATCGGTATTTTGTTCCTTATCCCGAAAGCGACTCGAATCGTGATCCTTCTTCTCGCACTACATATGCTAGTGGTCTGTTCACCGCTTATACTCGTGCCCGACCAGGTGTGGAGCGGCTTCTTGGTGCCTAATCTGGAGGGCCAGTACATTATCAAAAACATTGCGCTGGTTGCGATTGCACTGGGGATCGCGGCTAGTGTCGCCCCTCTCGAAAAGAAAGTTCTTAAGAAAAGCTAATCGTTTCGATATTCTAAAATGTCGCCCGGCTGACAATTCAAAGCTTTGCAGATAGCCTGCAAGGTAGACAGCCGTACCGCCCGCGCTTTACCGCTTTTTAAGATGGATAGGTTAGCGATCGTAATTCCCACTTCCTCCGATAGCTGCGTCAGGGTCATCCCTTCTCTGGTTAACACCTCGTCAAGCTTTATTATGATCATATTAAACCGTCAAATCATTCTCTGATTTTATAGCCATCGCACTTTCGAGTAGCCTCTGCAAAACAGCCGCGAGCACCGACAAGGTCAGGGATGCAAACGCAATGATAAGCCCGATCAAAAGCACCCCGGGTGCATCGTCGTAATCAGCAACGAGATAAATATATGGCATGCCGGCCGCGTACATCATCCCAATAAGCAGAGCACAGTATTTAATGATCTTTAGGGCCTTCACCGACGCTTTAGAAAAAGCATTGCCCCTGTCTATGCAACTCAACAACTTTAGCACCTGGTATACCGCGATAAAGAAAGGGACAGCAGTCACGTATAGCCCTAGCAAAATTGGCTTATACCCGCCGGTGTTTTCGTGAGCGATTCCTGCCGGCAGGATGAAGATGCATACGGCGAGGATAGCCAAACCAATGATAGAAACTGCGATCCTTAGGAGCACCGTAGAGCCTTGTCGGATAGTAACTTTTTTCATATTCTCAGTATATCAGGTTTTATCGTTATTCGATAAAATAGTTCTAAGAATGAGTAACGATATCGAGATGCTTATCGGCCTTTCGGACGACGGATTTTGATTTGTGGGTTTGCTGAATTTTGAGAAGACGAATAAACTCTGATGCAGCGAAGTCACCCCTCGTCACAAAAGCGGCCAATGTATCCATTGCATTCGCTGCTGCAATCCAATCAACTTCATTTGTAGACAAAAGCTTCCGTAGCCAGTCGAGCGCTTGTTTCTTTTGTGAATTTTGCAGGGAAACCTGCGAATAGATTTGTGCTATATGCCATTGTATTGACGGCTGCGTACTCGCCGAAAGCTCGCTCTGAAGCCTATGGATGTAAGGTTTGATCCAGTCGGGATGGACGCGGCACACTTTTTCAAAAGCATCCGCCGCCCTCATCCTCACCCATGCATCGTCACTGAACATGCAATCATAAAGCGCCACCAAGAACTCCCTGTTGCCAAGAATTTCTTTGACGACTTCGTCCACTTTCCCCAATGAATTGGACTTGCCGCCTACAGAAAGCCGTTTCTCAAAACCTTTACCCTGCATATGCCCATCATACCATCCGATCATGCCATGCTATAGTTAACATATGACGCTTTCCCGAAGTTCTCGAAACCTAATGATCGTTACCCTTGTGCCGATAACCCTGGCTGTTTTTTATACGGCATACATTGCCTCGCAATCGCTCGCGGCGCTCGAACCAATGACTCTCATTATCTTTTTAGGGTCGGTAGCAACATTAGCGTACATTATCAGCACGATCAAGACGATGGTAGGCAACGAGCCCGTATCGCGCATGGTCATCGTCCTTGGCATCCTCTTCGGAGTGGTGGGCTATGCCGGGCTGGCGCTTCTCGCCTACGGCGCCTATCAAGACGCGACCGGCATGTACTGTACCGGCTTTTTTGGTTCAAAAGCATCCTGTACGCTTGGTCCTGTACTCATCCTTCTTGTCCTATTCCATCACCCTATCGTTATGGGTATTATGGGACTGCTTGCAATCACCGCCATGTTCCTTCAGGTTAAAATAGCCTCCAAAGGCAGCGCCCCGTCTAAGAAAGAAAAGGAATCCTAGCAGCCATATGAGTGAAATTCTTGATATCGTCAACGCCCAAGATGAGATAATAGGCCAAGCCGACCGCGACGAAGTCCACCGGACAGGCCTCTTATGTCGTCTGGTCTACGTATGCTTTTACACACCCAATGGAGAAATCATCCTACAAAGACGAGGTATGGCTAAGAAAAATGATCCAGGAAAGCTGACGACAACTGTCAGCGGTCATGTTGGAAGTGGTCAAAACTATATAGACGCCGCGATACGAGAAACCTATGAAGAAACAGGCATAAAACCCGCAAGGGATGCCCTGACCAATCTAGGCGTCATAAGAGCCGACTACGTCCAGGGAACATATTTAAGCTACGCAATGCGAGGTTTTTTCGCTTATAAATTCACAGGTACGATTGACGACCTTATCGTCGAAGACGGTGACGGCGCGGGATTTGTGAGCCTCCCAATTGATGAGTTGTCAACACGAGTACAAAAATTTCCAAATGAGTTTGCCATCGTGCTTGCCACCGAACCCGGAAAGAAACTGATGCAAGACATCAGGCACCTCACGGCTTAAGATCCAACCAAATCAGTCTAATGTAGTGGCCACGGCCATCCCAGATACGAATCGCACAACCCTTCATCGTTAAATGTCAGCACCCACACATCTCGCCATTTCGAGGGCTTATCAGTCTTATAGGTAACGGCCTGATGAACCTCGGCCGTCCGCCCTTCAACCGCAACAATGGTACTTTGTATTTCAAAATCTCCCTGATCAGCACAAACCTTTTCCCAAAATGCTTGTATCGCGGGGAGTCCTCGGATTGTTTCGCTCCAAGGCGCTTCCTTGTAGGTTGCGTCGGCGGAAAATAGCCCGGTCAGCTTTGCCCCGTCACTATCGCGCCACGCCTGCACATATTTTTTCTATCCAACCGCCCACCTGGTCTTGGGTCATATTTCTATTATAACAAAGTAAACGGCCCTAAGGCATATGGACAAGTTGTCCTATGAAGCGTATAACTATAGCTACTGATTAAGTTGAGTTTCTCATCCTGATCCACACTACATAACAATTCTTAACAAAAGGAGTCACCATGACTACTGATAGAAGAAACATGTCTAGTGCGGAGATCAAAGAAGAAGTACTGGCAAAAATAGCACAATTTTCCGAGGAAAACCGGCCGTATGCCGAAACGCTCCATAAACTCATCATGCAGGCCGACCCAACCCTTCACCCTCGCTTGTATTACGGCATGCCCGGCTACGCCAAAACGAAAGATAGTGCAGTACTGTGCTATTTTCGTGAAGAAGAGGATTACATGACGTTTGGCTTGTCCGAAAATGTCAAGCTGACACCCGACCCTGCCGCACCAGACAAGCTTATGCCCTGCGCCTGGTTCTTTACCGAACTGGACGATGCTACGGAAAAAAGTATCGTAAAAATAGTCCGCAATATAGCCAGCTAGCAGAATGCTGCAAACCAAAAGAGGTACGGTCTATCCGAGCCTCTTTTAAATTTAATCTAGCGGTCACCCTCAATTGAGAAAATATTGCCGTCGGGATCTTTAAACCATGCGACTTTGCCCCCGCCAGCTCGGGGCGAGATTCCTTTTTCATTAGTACTGTAGTCAAAACCACTCTCAAGCACACCTTCGTACTGCTCAAAGGTTACTCCGCTGGCTCGCAATTCATCCACAAGCTGCTCGACATCGTCAACATGCCAAGTTGCCAAAGTAGCCGGTGACTTGCCAGCATTTTCTGAAGCGGGGTAGACTTCTAGCGACGCCTCGCCCGCTAAGCTATAGACTTTACTTCCATCAGCACCCTCCTCCAGTGCCACAAGACCTAACTTACCTTCGTAAAATGCTTTGGCTTTATCCATATCACTTGCCGCAACCATAGTGCGTAGTCTGTAGCTACTCAATCCCATTCTTGCCCTCCTATAATTTCTTATTTAATAGCGCATATAAACGTATGCCCTCGCTCCACCTATCTTAGCAATATATCACCGAGAAGCCTTGTGAAACGATGCCGGCGTTTCACCGGTTGCCCGTTTAAAGTCCGTTATAAAATGGCCCTGACTGCTATATCCCAGGTCTGCAGCTATTGCTGCCCAGTCGGGTTTACGCATGGCGGACGCTGTAGCGGCCACTTCAAGTAATCGCGCTCTCATCGTTACCCACTTCAAACTAACCCCCACCTCACGCTGAAACAGCAGCTGCAGCGTTCGCTCCGGAATTCGGAAATGCCGTGCTACTTCCTTAGAATTACTAAGGCTGGAATCAGAATTGATAGTATTAATAATACTGTGTAATGTCTGGAGGTAGGGACTCTCTTTTACAGCTATCTGCCTCAGAACGGCGTCTATGCGATCGGCGATCACCGCATCTTCCTCGAGACTGAGCAGGTCATTACAAAATTCAGCCGTATAGTCGGGGAAAACGGCCGCCAGTGGTGTTTTGCCTGTTGGAAACTTCGACATGCTTTTACCCCAAAACGGGTAAAATCCTCCGCAGGTAAATGTCACGCCAGCCATTACACCTCTCGCCTTGGCTTCATAGTCAAGTGTTTCAGTAGTGATGCCATGGAGGAATGCCTCGTTTGGCAAAAAGAATAT
>JALRBM010000081.1 GCA_023257755.1 Candidatus Saccharimonadia bacterium
GCTGACGTCACCGACGGCGCAATTAAGATCGATGGAAAAGATATCCGCACTATCACCCAGGAAAGCCTGCGCGAGCACGTCGCCTATGTCCCCCAAGAGCCGATGCTATTCCACCGGACCCTCAGGGAAAATATTGCTTACGGAAAACCCAATGCAACTGATGAAGAAATCAAACGCGCTTCCAAACAGGCGAACGCGCTTGATTTTATCGAAAAACTTCCTAAAGGCTTTGACACTCTGGTTGGCGAACGAGGTGTCAAGCTAAGTGGTGGACAGCGTCAGCGTATCGCAATCGCCAGAGCGATACTCAAGGACGCGCCGATTCTGGTATTAGACGAGGCAACCTCCGCGTTAGACAGCGAAAGCGAGAAGCTCATCCAAAAGGCACTTGCTACCCTCATGAAAGGTCGCACATCGATTGTCGTTGCACATCGGCTCAGTACGATTGCCCGGCTGGATCGTATTATTGTGCTTGATTCCGGTCAGCTTGCCGAAGACGGCGCTCATGACGAGCTTCTCAAGCAAAAAGGGATTTACGCTCGTCTTTGGTCGCACCAATCCGGCGGGTTTATAGAGGAGTAAATGAAAAAACCTACTTACTATTCCCTACGGTCGTTTGCCGCTTACGCGTCACATCATAAGGCTGCCTTCTTTTGGACGTCAATCGTATTCTTTGCCTCAACTGTCGCGCTTTCTATCATCCCTCTTTTGATAGGCAACCTCGTGCAGGCAGCCGCAACTAACGTAAATGATCAGCTGATGATATACGTATGGCTGCTCGTCGCGTTAAGCAGCGGGCATGACATTCTATGGAGGCTGGGGGAGATTATCCATCGAAAGTACATACATCCTCTATCATTCTCTTACGAGACGTTGCTATTCCAACATGTCATCAGTAAGCCATACCCCTATTTCGTTGATAAGTTCTCGGGCAAGATTTCAAGCTACATAACCACGGTAGCTCTCGAATATCGCGGCATACTTGCAGATTTATTCTATGCCTATATTCCGCAAGTTATCGGGATTATATCGATGGCACTCATTCTTGCGACGGTCAATTGGCAGACGTTTCTTATTTTTATCGTTGGCGTCTTCGCCATGTTCCTGGTTGGGCGTTACACACTTTTAAAAAGCAGCCAGGCCGAGTCTATCAGCGCCGACAAACAATCCACCAAAAATGGAATCCTTATCGATAGTATTGCCAATTTCGCGAGTGTAAAATCTTTTCAAAAAGAACTATACGAGTTACAAAACCTTAAAGAGTCTCAAGCAAAAGCACTTGAGGCATCGCGAGAATCCTATCGACGAGGTATTATTTTTTGGGCGTCAATGTCGCTTTTCGTGCGACATCTTATATGGCCGATCACGCTACTCCTCAATACATATCTTTTTCTTTCGGGCCAGATAAACCTTGGGCAATTTACAACTTTACTCTCAACTATTCTTTTGTTTTCAAGTACCGTATGGGATATAGTCTGGCAGCTGTCACAACTTAACTTACGCTTTGCGCGCGCCGAGGAGGCACATCGCTATTTACTGGGCAATAAGGTCTTCCGCGAAAAGGAGGCTCTCACCAAAGAAGATGCGGCACTGAAATTCGAAAAAGATCTGGCATTTGAAAATCTCTCCTTCGCCTATCCAGATAGACCCGACATGCAGATTTTACAAGACATCACACTGCGCATCAAAAAGGGCGAAAAAATTGGTGTAGTAGGAAGAAGTGGAAGCGGCAAAACAACTCTAGTCAAACTCCTCCTCAACTATTATGACCTTGACCGTTCTATGTTAAAAATTGATGGTCGACCTACGCACCCTGAGAACTTTACTGGATCTATTGCTTACGTGCCCCAAGACACGGCCCTTTTTCACCGTTCTATTGCTGACAATATCGCTTATGCCAGCAGCCAGAAAGTCACGCGCGAGGAAATTATTAAAGCCGCTAAAAAAGCCCATGCCCACGAATTCATAAATAATATCGAAGGTGGGTATGACGCGCTCGTAGGTGAACGGGGCGTCAAGCTAAGTGGTGGACAGCGTCAGCGTATCGCAATCGCTCGAGCCATAGTAAAAGACGCCCCGCTCCTTATCCTTGATGAAGCAACTTCAGCACTAGACAGTGAGAGCGAGCAATTAATACAAGAGGCTCTTTGGGAGCTTATGAAAGGCCGAACAGCCATAGTGATCGCTCATCGGCTTTCGACAATTCAAAAAATGGATCGTATTATCGTCCTGGATAAGGGAGAGATCGTCGAAGAGGGAACGCATAAAGCCCTGCTAAAAAAGCAGGGCGTCTATGCAAAACTTTGGTCGCACCAATCCGGCGGGTTTATAGAGGAGTAGTCTACTCCTCTATTCCCAGCGGAATGTCTTAATCCCGACAATCGTCACGACCACTAGCCAGCCCACGATTACCGCCATCTCCATTCCCAGAGAAGCGATCGCCGCTCCTTCGGTGACAATACTGCGGATTCCATCGACAACTGGCGTCAACGGAAGATACGACGTAATGGTCTGTAGCCATTCCGGAAGGAGTGCACGAGGGAACCATAGTCCACTAAATGCCAGCGATGAAATAAAGATGATCTGCCCGTAGATATCAGACTGGGTGGTGTTTTTTGCCCACCCGCCCACCATCATGCCAAAAGCAAGGAACATCGCGATAGCAAGCAGTGAGAATCCAGCAAAATCGAGCCAGCTTCCTTTCATTTCTAACCCGAAGGCCAGGATTGCAAGCACCGTCATCAGTGTTACGGCCAAAATAGCAACAATGGCATAAGCCAGCATTGTGCCGATAACAAGCTGACTGGACTTCAGCGGCGTAACCCGAAGCCGTCGCAGGGCACCTGATTTTTTATCGGCAGGAATAGTCGACGCAACTGCAAAGATACCTACCATCATGATCGCCATCGAGGTAAACATCGCATAAAGTCCGTCAAAGATACGCGCTCCAGATCCAGAAATCGACACCCGCTCAACTGCCAGGGGCATCTGAACACCCGTCACCTGCTTATTTGTTTCCTCGATAACCTGGGTCATCACACCAGTGACGATATCACCCGTCGTATTATCCGTCTGGTCAAAATAAACCCGGACCGTGCCAGCAGGCACGCCCTGGCTAGCCTTACCAAAGTTTTCTGGCAGCTCGACGATACCATCCAGCTCATCACTGCGCATCTGCTTTTTTGCTTCATCCAGTCCCGGCTTCTTCTCGGGCTGATCCAGGATTTTGACCTTTTCAAGCTGCTTTGAAAATTCAGCCGCAAATGGTTCGGAAGAGTTATTTACGACAGCTACCTTCAACTTCAGATCTTCCGTCCCCTTTGTAAACGCCCCAAAAAGCACCAATAGCAGCAGTGGGATCGCGAACAATACAATGAGAGTTACGGGATCGCGAAATACCCGGGTCAGCTGTGTTTTTGCAAAAAGGAATGTTGTTTTCATACTAATCTCTTAGCGCCTTTCCTGTTAAGTTAATGAAGACGTCTTCCAGGTCGGCTTGCTGTACTTCTTTCTTTTTCTTAAATCCTGTCGAAAGCAGGTTTTTAATTAATTGGTCGGGAGTATCAAGCGCAATGATCTCGCCGGTGTCCATGATAGCCACCCGGTCGCATAACATCTGGGCTTCTTCCATATAATGCGTCGTCAAAATCACCGTAATCCCACGTTTGTTGATCTGTTCGATCAGATCCCACATGTTACGCCTGGCTTGAGGATCAAGACCCGTCGTCGGCTC
>JALRBM010000076.1 GCA_023257755.1 Candidatus Saccharimonadia bacterium
AAAGACGGCGACGGGTGATGATAAAATATAAGAGTAAATAAAGGAGTTATACATAATGGAACAATTAGCTTTCGGGTTGGCATATGCCCTTCCAGCACTCGGTGCGGCTCTTGGTATCGGTCTGATCGGTGCCGCGGCACTTAACGCGCTTGGACGCAACCCAGAAAAACTATCCGACATCCGAACCCTGATGATTACGGCGATCGTCTTTGCCGACGCACTTGCTATCATCGGTATCATCGTGGCGTTTATCGCACGGGCATAAGGTAACTAAGTATATATGGTTACGCAATTTGCATCTGCGCAGACAGAAGAAAAGGCTGATATTCTGACCAGTCTTGGCATTGACTGGACGCTTTTAGGGTTGCAGCTGGTTGCGTTTCTTATTTTGGTGTGGCTACTCGGCAAGTTTGTCTACCCGGTTTTTCTGAAAATTGTTGACGAGCGCCAGGCCAAGGTAGAAGAAGGTGTGAAAGCTGCGGAAAACGCTGAGAAAAAAGCTGGTGAGGCCCAGGCGAAGATCGAAGAGAGCCTTAAGACCGCCCGTTCCGAAGCCGCCGACATCGTTTCGACCGCTAAGGCCGAAGCCACGCGCATGATTGAAAAGGCTGAAACGGATGCCAAGAAGCGCTCGGACCGCATCGTCGCCGAGGCCCACGAAAGCCTTGAAAAGGATGTTATCGCGGCGCGTAAAGCGCTTCACAATGAAACACTCAATCTCGTAGCGCAGGCGACTGAAAAGGTAGTCGGCAAAACCGTTTCGTCCAAGGTTGATGAAAGCCTGATTTCGGCTGCCGTCAAGGAGGCGAAATAGGAATGCCCGCCCGCCTGTCCCGACGAAAACTTGCTGGCTACGCTGTAGCAAAGATTCTTTCGGGTAGCCCTAAAAAAGCCGTCATTCAAGAACTCGCCGCGTATTTGGTTGATACCGGCCGCACCCGGGAGACAGAGCTCGTCGTCCGTGACCTAGAGGAGGCACTGGCTGCGCGCGGCGTAGTCATCGCGAATGTTGTCACCGCACATCCTTTAACAGCTTCGGCGAAGGCTGAGGTTGAAAAGCTGGCGGGGGCAAAAGACCTGCAGCTTCGCGAAACAGTTGACCCGGAAGTGCTCGGCGGCATACGCATCGAACTTCCCGGCCAGCGGTTTGACGGGACTATCAGGCGCAAATTAAATGCCTTAAAGGCAAACAAAGTATAAAAAGAGGAACGATATGGCAGATATTGCAGTAACAGAACTGTCCAAAGAGCTACGCGACGCGATCGCTGGCCTTGAGACGTCGAGCGGCCTCGAAACGACCGGAATCGTTACCCGTGTGGGTGACGGCGTTGCCTGGATTCACGGGCTCCGCGCTGCCGGCTATTCCGAGGTCCTTCAAATTGAAACAGAAAAAGGCGTAGTGGAAGCATTCGCCCTAAACCTTATGGAAGACGAGATTGGCGCCGTGCTTCTTGGAAGCGATGAAGCCGTTGCTGCAGGCAATACTGTCCGTCTGAAAGGAACTATTCTTGAAGTGCCGGTAGGTCCCGAACTTCTTGGACGTGTCGTCAATCCACTTGGTCAGCCGCTTGATGGCGGTCCGGCGATCAAGGCGAAGCTGACAGGTGCTGTTGAGCGCGAAGCGATCGGCGTGCTTGGCCGAAAGCACGTCCACGAACCAATGATGACCGGTATTATGGCGATTGACGCCATGTTCCCTATCGGCCGTGGCCAGCGTGAGTTGATTATCGGCGACCGTCAGACCGGTAAAACCGCCATTGCAATCGATACGATGATCAACCAAGCTCGTCAGAAAACGGGCGTGGTGAACGTTTATGTTGCGATCGGACAAAAACTTTCTAAGATTGCGCGTCTGGTCGACCGTCTTAAGCAAGAAGGGGTGATGGAACAGACGATCATCGTCGCGACCGGTCCAAGTGATCCTGCTTCCCTACTTTACCTTGCGCCGTATGCTGGTACAGCTATGGGTGAGTACTTCCGCGATAACAAGCAGCACGCACTGATGATTTATGACGACCTGACAAAGCATGCCGTTGCCTACCGCCAGATGTCGCTACTGCTTCGCCGGCCGCCAGGGCGCGAGGCCTTCCCGGGGGACGTCTTTTACCTCCACTCGCGTCTTTTGGAACGTTCTGCAAAACTGACCGACGAGCTCGGCGCAGGAAGCCTGACGGCGCTGCCTATTATCGAAACGCAGGCCGGCGACATTTCCGCTTATATCCCGACCAACGTCATTTCGATTACCGACGGGCAGATCTTTATGGAAACGGATCTTTTCTACCAGGGTATTCGTCCAGCTATTTCGGCAGGTCTATCGGTATCTCGTGTAGGTGGAGACGCCCAGACCAAGGCGGTCAAGAGCGTCAGCAGCCACCTAAAGCTTGGCCTTTCGCAGTTCCGTGAACTCGCCAGCTTTGCCCAGTTTGGTAGCGATCTTGATGCCGAAACAAAAGCGCAGATTGACCGTGGGCAGCGCCTGACGGAGCTTCTGAAACAGCCGCAGTACCAGCCAATGAGCGTTTGGGAGCAGGTTTCGAGTATTCATGCCGTTGACAGCAATGCGTTTGACGCTGTTGCCGTGCGCCGAATAAAAGAAGCGCAGGAAGCACTGCTTACCCGGCTCTGGACCGACCACAAAGACGACATGAAGGCGCTTAACAAGGGCGACAAGCCAACCGAACAACTGCTGAAGCTTATCGAAAAGACTGCCAAGAGCGTGGCAAAAGGATTTGAGGAGTAGCCCGTGGCATCAACACGGCAGTTAAAGCAGCGTATCCGCTCGGTAAAAAATACCAAGCAGATCACCAAGGCTATGCAGCTGGTTGCGGCCAGTAAAATGCGCCGTGCCCAAGATGCAGAGAAAGCGTCAGCACCCTACGCCGAGGCGGCAAGCGAACTGCTGACCTATCTGTCCAGCCAGGGTGTCACCGAAGATCACCCGCTCTTTTCACAGCGCAAAATTAAGAGCCGTCTGCTAGTGCTAATTGCTGCCGACAAGGGGCTTGCTGGCGCGTATAACAGCAACGTCTTTAAGGCCTATATCCGTGAGTTGACGGCTGATGATAAGGCTGGGATCAAGAATGAAACGATCGCTATCGGACGTCGTGCCGCACAATTCGTCGCCCGACTGAAGGATACTTCGGTCGTTGGCGTGTACGAAGATCTACCCGACCAGCCGACCGGTAGCGAACTTCATGCCATCCTGACAACAGTACGAGATAAATTCGTCAGTGGCGACGTTGATGCGGTCGACGTGCTGTACACGGATTTCATCAGCAGCATTAACCAGCAAGTGACGCAGCAAAGAATCCTCCCGGCTGGATTTGAGAAAACAGAAGTAAGCCGCGAGATCAGCAATGCCCTGTATGAGCCGAGTGTTCATGAAGTACTAGACGGCGTGACGCACCGGCTTGTCGAGGCGCAGATCTTTCAGGCGCTCCTGGATGCCCGCGCCAGTGAATGGAGTATGCGCATGATCGCAATGAAAAACGCGACCGATAACGCTTCTGAACTTGCCGATGATCTGACGCTTGCAATGAATAAAGCCCGCCAAAGCGCGATCACCCAGGAGTTGGCCGAAATTTCCGGCGGTGTAGAGGCGATGAATGAGTAAAGGAGAAACTATGAGTAAAGAGAAAAGCACGACCGGCCGCGTGGTACAGGTCGTCGGTGTGGTCGTCGATGTTGAATTCGATGGACAACTGCCGGCAATGTACGACGCGCTTGAGGTTAAAATTGATCAGCGAACAGTAACGCTGGAAGTCGCCCAGCACCTTGACGAACGAACGGTTCGCACCATCGCGCTGTCAAGCACGGATGGCCTGAAGCGTGGCGACGATGTCGTTGCAACCGGTGCGCCAATTAGCGTTCCTGTCGGCGGCGAAACCCAAGGACGTATGTTCAATGTCGTTGGCGAGCCAATCGACAACAAACCAGCACCAAAAGCCAAGAGGGCATCAATTCACCGCGAACCCCCTGCCCTGTCCGAGCAGTCGAACAAGACGGAAATCCTCGAGACCGGTATTAAGGTCATCGACCTGATCGCTCCGCTGACAAAGGGTGGCAAGGCTGGGCTCTTTGCGGGGGCGGGTGTCGGTAAGACCGTCCTGATCCAGGAACTTATCAATAACATCGCAGAATTCCATAGTGGTAACTCAGTATTTGCCGGTGTTGGCGAACGAACCCGTGAAGGAAAAGATCTTTACGAGGAGCTTGAAGACAGTGGCGTGCTTGAAAAGACCAGCCTGGTCTTTGGCCAGATGAACGAACCGCCTGGAGCGCGTCTTCGTGTGGCTCTTAGTGGTCTGACGATGGCCGAAGCGTTTCGTGATGAAGGTAAGGACGTGCTGCTCTTCATCGATAACATCTTCCGTTACACTCAGGCTGGTGCTGAGGTATCGGCGCTTCTTGGCCGCTTGCCTTCGGCCGTGGGATACCAGCCGAATCTTCAGCAAGAGATGGGTGCGCTGCAGGAACGAATCACCAGTACAAAAAAAGGTTCGATTACATCGGTTCAAGCTGTTTATGTGCCAGCGGACGACCTTACCGACCCTGCGCCGGCAACGACGTTTGCCCACCTCGACGCAACTATCGTGATGAACCGTGCACTGACAGAAATCGGTATCTACCCTGCCGTCGACGTGCTTGACTCGTCATCAAACAGCCTCGACCCAGAGATTGTCGGGGAGGAACACTACCAGGTTGCCCGCGAGGTTCAGCGTGTTCTTCAGCAGTACAAGGAGCTTCAGGATATCATCGCGATCCTTGGTATGGAAGAACTCTCGGAGGATCAAAAGCAGATCGTGGCTCGTGCCCGCCGATTGCAGCGATTCTTTGCGC
>JALRBM010000020.1 GCA_023257755.1 Candidatus Saccharimonadia bacterium
GGTGATCGTAGCTTACGGAAGTAATTACTGCGACATGGGGAGAGAAGTGCAGGAAATTGCGGTCGTACTCGTCGCATTCATAGACGAAATACTTACTGTCCGGATCAAATTTTCCACTCGGTCCGAAGCTGATCGTGGTTCCGATAGAGTAGCTAACGGGAATGCCCAGCAGCTGCATTACCCACACGAGCATGCCGGTGGTGGTTGTTTTGCCATGAGTTCCGGCAACGGCAATAAGTTCGAGGTTTTTGTCGGCGATAATATGGGCGAGCAGTTCGTCGCGCTTCGCGGTTTTTATCCCTAAACTCTTTGCCAGTAAAAGTTCAGGATGGTCTGGCGGAAGCGCGGCCGTGTACACGAACCAATCCAAAGCAGCCCCATCGTGGCACTCCTGGAGAAAGCTTCCGCTTTGATCAAAAGAAACAGGGACACGCCGGGCAACTAGCTTTTCTGTGATAGGGCTTTTAGCTGCATCAGATCCCTGGACAGAGTACCTGGCGTCAACTGCAATCTCGGCTAAAGGGCCGATGCCAACTCCGCCGATGCCGGAGAAATAAATATTCATGTTGCTAGTATAGCACCTGTACCTCGGGGCGGTTCTGTGGTGTAATAGAGAAAAGGATTAAAATAAACAATGATACGGCAACTTATTCATAGGCTTTTGCTACGGCGCCACTTTTGGCGTTATGCTACCTTTTCCGAGGTCTCTGAGCTCTATACCTCCCGCATGCTGCGGATGCTGGCGATTAATATCTCGGCTGCATTCATGGCTGTCTTTCTGTATCAGAATGGCTACTCGATATTGTTCATTGCCGGTTATTGGGTGTTCTACTTTGTAGCTAAAGCGCTTATGACCTTTCCGGCGGCGAAGTATGCCGCCCGCTTCGGCCCCAAGCACGGTATTTTGCTTTCCAACCTTCTTTACATCCCCTCTCTGGTTGTTTTTACCTTCATGCCAGATTGGGGGTTGCCAGCCATTATCATAACGGGGCTTCTCCAGGCAACCTCAGTTTCGCTATACGGATTGTGCCACATGGTTGATTTTTCCAAGGTCAAGAGTGTTGACCATGCTGGCAAGGAAATAGCCTTCATGACAATTTTCGAGAAAATCGCAACAGGCCTCAGCCCGCTTATTGGGGGTATGATAGCATTTATGGCAGGGCCGCGAGCGACGCTGTGGGCGGCCGCAATTCTCTTTACCGTCGCCTCTGTACCGCTATTTAAAACTGCCGAACCAACAAAAACCGGGCAAAAGCTAGTGTTCCGCGGCTTTCCGTGGCGACTTGTCTGGCGCAGCTATGTGGCTGAAATAGGGATAGGGTTTGATGTGCTTGCGTCGGGCGGTGTCTGGATGCTGATGGTGGCGATTTTTATCCTCGGCGCGGACGGCAACCAGGTATATGCTGAAATGGGCGCGCTTCTTAGTGTGGTACTGTTGGCGGCGCTCGTCGCCTCGTATGTCTATGGTAAAATTATTGACCGAAGGCGGGGCGGGGAGCTGCTGATGACTTCTGTGGTAGTGAACTCCCTTGTCCACTTGTCACGTCCATTTGTTACTACCCCAATTATCGCCGCTGGAGTCAACTTAACCAACGAAGCAGCTACAACCGGCTATGCCATGTCGTTTACGCGGGGCATGTTTGATACGGCGGATATTTCAGGCCATCGCATCGTTTATCTGGCGGGGATGGAGCTGATGCTGAATATCGGCGCGGCGCTCTCCAGCTTGCTTCTCATTGGCTTTATCCAGATATTTGGAACGAGTCCTGGCATGGGGCATTATTTCTTTGCCATCGCGATTATCACGTTGCTGATTGCGACGCCAAAGTTCCCCCTCTACCGAAAATAATGCTCGTGCTACAATAAGAAGAGTTATTACAGGTGGGTCCTAGTGTCGGATAAAAGGCGAGTTAAGCATAATATCAAGCAGTTGCAGCGCGTGAAAACGTGGCAGCTTTTGGTTATCCTTATCCTTATGTCTTTTGTCGCGGCCACGTTTTTGCGCCTCAACAATATTGGCATGGCAGATCGCCGCGAGGCTGTTCTGGCAGCGGACAAGACAGGCGATAGCGACGCTATCCAAAGCAGGCTCTATGATCTGCAGCGGTATACTGCCGAACATATGAATGCCGGTACGGGACCGTTTTATCTGGAGCAGCAGTATCGCCGCGATGCCCAGAAAGCAGTAGACGCGGCGAGTTCGGTCGGCAACCCCAATGGCAATATCAACGCCAAGGCCGAAGCTGTGTGTCGGCCCCAGTTCAGTGCCTGGTCTGCGGCGTATGTGCAGTGTTTTACAGATGAACTGGCCAAATACCCGCCCTCGCCTGACCCTGCCCAAAATGTCCAGTTGCCGAGCACGGATCTTTATCGCCATAACTTTATTTCACCTCTGTGGTCGGCAGATTTTGCCGGTTGGAGCGTGCTAGCATGCGTTCTGATTCTTCTTGTGATTATTGCGAGGTTAGTAAGTCTAGGGGTGCTTAGGTGGATGCTAAAACGGCACTACAGGGGTATTTAGCTGTTGACACTGGTCGTAAGAGGCGGTACTCTTACAGATGTAAGAACTAATAGGAGGTATAAGACCATATGGCTTACAAACACACTAACTCAAAGGGTGTGACTTACTACTTGCACAAGACCAACGTGACACTCCGCGGCGGCAAGCCACAGACCATCTACTTCTTCGCAAAGGTAGAGAAGAACGCAAAGGGTGAACCGACTGATCTTCCAGAAGACCGCGTTGTCAAGGAAAACCCACGCAACGGCTTCCTGACCGTCAGCAAGAAGAAATAGTAATCAATCTCGTTTCTTTTCAAAGCAGTCCTACGGGGCTGCTTTGATTTTTAGTTAAAAATATGGTATAGTTTAACTATGAGTGAAATACCAAAAGCAGTCGGCGAAGGAATCAGCGTCTCTATAGAAGAAGCCCATGTCGCTCTGCGGGGACTTGCCGCGGCCTATGCAGAGTACGCACGGGCGCAGGGTCTCGAAAGGGCAGCCGAGATTGCTGCTGAACGCAAAAAGCTGGCGGCACGCTATGGAAAGGGCTGGAGGAAGGTCGTGGAAGGGGCGGTAAGAAATGCCAAAGTGGCCCACGATACTGCCGTCACTGAACATATGCCAACCCTTACCAAGGAAGTAGAGCTTACTGAGGCTAGATTTGCGGTAGAAGAAGAGGGTGAGACCGTTGAAGTGGGATTTGACCCTACTGATGTTGAGACAGAAGCACTCCGAACGACTATCTGGGTACGGCATGCTATCGGCGCCCGTGTTGGCGCGGAGGCGCGTCATCGGTATATGAACGGCTTATACGACCCCGAGGAGTCTAAAAAAGCCTCTTGAAACCGTAGGCGTTTTAATGATACAGTGGATTCAAACAAACAGGTGCCAAATTTACCGGCAGGCGAAGATCGCTTGCCGGTTTTTTGTTGCCGAAGAAGGATGATCAGGCTTGCTTTTGGCCGGTCGAAGACGGGGTACCACCGTAGCTGTTCGAACCATATCCTACGGTCTGGTTTTTGTTACCTGCCATAGAACTGAGGGTTTTTACAACGGTGGTAATGCCGACGATGGCGGCAAAGCCGACGGCAACATGCTTGATGAACCCTTTACGGTCCATTTCTTTTTGAAGGAGTTTCTCGACGTCGTTCTTCATATGTTTATCTTGTTTATGATTACTTTTCCACTATATATGGATCAAAAAAAAGTGTCAAGCAAACGCGGGCTTTAAATCTAGAGAGGAGACATGCCGTCGATACGGAGCACCGGACCGCGGTGTAATTGGGGTCGTGAGGGAACTGCGAGGGAGCGGGCTGGGGGGATATGAGCCGGCCTGTCCGAGGCACCAAGGGGACGGCTAAAGCCATCGATACTTCGCTGGACTGCCGGTCTTTTA
>JALRBM010000046.1 GCA_023257755.1 Candidatus Saccharimonadia bacterium
CTTGAGCAATTTCCTCACCGGTAGTTTCAAAATGAATGTCACGGTTCGACTGATTTACATACTGATTTGTAAAAATATACTCACCCGGATGTGATTGTAGCTCGCGGTTAATGATAATCATAGGATCATTCGGATCATTCGGGTCGTAGCAGTCGCTTTTACCCGGTAGTTCCTCGACTTCGGCACCCAGCAGTCGCAGGATATCTCGCTGCTCCGGCACCCTGATTCTGTTTGTTATAGCCCTTAAGCTGCTCCCATGAGTCGATGCTGTGATTTGTAGTGCCTTGGCGGTGTTGCCGCTAGAGAGTTCGAGCAGTTTTTTGCCGTCGTCAATTTCTTGCAGATGATCTCTCGTCATGCCAAGGGCGGTGCGATCCTTGACTGAACCCCATGGGTTAAACAATTCTAGTTTGACATAAAGGTCGATGTTTAATAGGCCATGGATATCTGTCGGAATCTTTAATAGTGGCGTCCTACCGATTAGTTCTGTAATGTTGTTATAAATCATAATATACTTTCTTATAAAGCTGGGTACTTATCGTCCTCGTAGTAACTAAAGGTTGTTGAATCTTGCTTTACAGCTAGTTTCTTCGCAATAGCCTGGCGTAGGGTACGACTTTCGGAAAAGTCCATAAGGTAACCGGCTGTATTAGGGAATACCACAAGGTCTCCTTCATCCGGTGTTTGTCTAAAATACACTTTGCGGCGCGTCAGAAAATCATGCGGCAAACATAGGTTACCAGACAAAAATCCGCTTCCTTCCTTTCCCTGCTTCTGGCTAATGATGATCGGGTCGACCATATACTCCAGATCCTGCGCGTTAAGGTTGCTACGGTTCATATCGCATACGACCAGTGTCTCACCTGTTTCAGTCCGCTTTGTGTAAAGTACCTTGCAGATGGTAATGCCAGCTTGTTCTACGATCGCGCGGCCCGGTTCTATGTATAGTGTAATTCCACTTTCGACAACAAATTGACCGAATGTTAAGCCAAGGTTCTTAAGCGGTAAATCGAGAAGTTCTGTAAGCTGCTCGGCGGGTGATTTTGCCACATAAAAATCAGAGAAATTAGCCGCACCGCGAATCTTACTATTTTCCGCCCAAAAACCAAGGCCGGAATTTTGCCATGCCATAGTGTCCAGGTTTGGATCGATGAGCGAGCGTTTGAGGCTGCCGATGTATTCTTCCCATTCACTGAGGGATTCAACGTAGTTAATTGCCCAGCCACCACCAATATCGATTACCGACACCGGCAATCCTAGATCGAATGCCTTCATGACATACTCGCACGCCGTTTCAAGCATCGCAGCCTTTTCGGGAAGTCCGGTAGTCGCAAGGTGAAATGAGAAACCTAACAGCTGAATAATGTCATTACTAACGCAGCTTTCAAGTACTGCGTATATATCGCGTGCTCCATGCCGAACCGCACTGCTCGCCGTATTTGAGTGCTGCTACTTGGGTGGGCGACGCGAATAAGCACACGCACTTTTCCGGAAACACCAAGCAAACTATGAATGCGCAAGACGCGCTCGTACTCATTGCGGTCATCTAGATTGATAATTACGTCATGGAGGAGGCAGAGTCGCAGAAACTCATCATTTTTTGGTCCGGTAGCTTCTATGCGATTCGCCGCAAATCCAGAATTAAGAGCTGCCTGAAGCTCGGCGCTTGAGGCGACGTCCACTGTCGCACTTGATACAGAGGAAAGCCGTCGTAAAATCGCTTCAGATTTATTTGTTTTCGATGCATAAAACACGCGGCCACGAATCCTATGTTCCACAAACACCTGTTCGAGCAGCTTAAGATTTTGGATAGCTTGTTCTGGAAACAAAATATTCAATGGGGAGCCGAATCCTTTGACGAGCCTAAACATCAATTCATTATCCGATGTGAAGTCTTTGACGGTTTGGCTGATATGTGGGGTCAAATACGGCATTAATAGCGAAAATCCTCATCAATCTGATGTGTCAGGTCGCCGTGCGCGGCAACAATATAACTTTCGACTGCATGACGTTTGTGAAGATCGTGGAGCAATGCCAATGATTTATTGGGATCAGAAGCGCACTGGGCTGCAAAGGTTTGAATTGCCTTCAGCTCCTGGCTTGTTGCGGCGGATATGTCCGTAATCATTCCACCTCGTTGGCGAACCTTTCGCAGCTTCGGATCGTACCCGAGCGCCGCTACTAGCTTGTCACCCGCAGCATCCTGAACGTACTTCTTGTCGTCATCATCCATAGTCTTATTGCCCACAACGTATACACGGTCGAACATGCCTGCAGCCTCGGCGAGCTTCTTGAACTGCCTGAATACGCTAACAGATTCTGGTGTTGGCTCTACTACCATAAAAATAACGTCAAATAGCAGATAAAGTGGCCCCGCGAAAGCGTCGGTACCTGCCACCATGTCTGCGACGAGCCATTCACTGTCGCCACAAAGCGTATGCGATACGGTATTCTCCAAAATGGCAAGATTGGTATGATAGCAGCTTGTGCCAATGCCGTCGTCCTCGTAGGTGCCAACATGCATAAAGTAGCCAGTTGTGGCAAAAGGTACAGTGTGGCGCCGCATGATTGGGTTGCTACTTTGCAGGCGAATAAGCTGCGATCCTGTACCTGGCGGAGTTGTCTTTATGAATTGCCCCTGGTCTTTAATTTTTTTATTGGTACCTAGCAGATACTTTCTTATATCCGCGCTATTGGCATCGTTTGATATGGCTTTCTCTGGTATGAATTGCGCTCCAAGCATCTCGGCGAAATGCTGATTTATGTCGGCGTCAATTGCCAGTACTGTTTGGTCGTTTTTAATAAGATGACGAACGAACAAAGAGCCTACCGTGCTCTTGCCGCTGCCGCCCTTGCCTACAAATGCAACTTTCATTATCTGTTCCTTTCAATAGCTAATATCTTAAGTATAGAAATTTTTAAATGTATTGCAATTTTGTTGCAATAATATATACTATTGCTACATGAAAGAAGAAAAACTTTTACGAAAAATCCTCGAAGATAACCACCTAAGAATAACCAAAACAAGATTGTTTATTTTTAACCTGCTGCAAAATAATGAGCCGCAGTCGATAGCTGAACTTGTAGATCGCTCGACTACTAAAGTTGATCGCGTGAGTGTGTATCGTATACTCGACTTGTATGAAAAGCTGGGGATAATTAAGCGCATTAATATCGGCTGGAAATACAAGCTGGAACTAAGTGATATTTTCCTCGATCATCACCACCACATAAGCTGTATTGGGTGCGGGCATATGGTGGCCATAAAGGAAGAAGAAGAACTTGAGGATTTAATCGACAACCTCGGTAAAGCAGCGGAGTTTGTCCTTACGTCTCACCAATTAGAATTACAGGGATATTGCGCTAAATGTCAAAAGCGACAAAAGAAACAATCCGCACAACCACTTAGGGCCATATAGGTTCAAAATCTTTACCTGTGCCACTTCCTTTAGGCTTGCCAATTGTTACAATAATATTATGGAAATACGAACTCTTCTTGGTGTGTTGTCGGTGGTTGTTAATTTTATCGGTTATATCCCTTACTTTAAAGATACGCTCCAAAAGCGAACAAAGCCTCATGTGTTTACATGGCTGACATGGTTTCTTTTGCCAGCTATCGGATTTGCTGTTCAAGTAACGAATGGTGCTGGTCCGGGTTCATGGGTGATGGGCTTTACGGCGCTGGCCTCATTTGTGATTTTTATGTTTGCACTTAAAAATGGCGACAAAGATATTACCACTGCGGATTGGATAAGCTTGAGCATGGGTGCTATTGCGCTGCTGTTGTGGTTTTTTACAAAAAGCCCCCTGCTTTCAATTATTCTTATTACGCTCGCTGACCTTATGGGTGGTTTTTTTCCAACGTTTCGAAAATCGTATATGAAGCCGCATGAAGAAACAATCTCGCTGTATGTGCTCTATGTGGTGGCGTGGGCACTTTCACTTGGGGCTTTGGCTAACTTTGATTTCATTAATGCATTTGCGCCCATTGTGTTTATCTTTGTTAATACGGCAATGGTGGTGCTACTTGTGGTTCGACGAAAACAACTAAACATTGTGGCAAAACGCCAGTGAAGATCAACGAGGTGCCTTACTAAGCTAATTCAACATTCTCTAGTCCTGAAATGACCTCCAAGGATAGAGGGCAAAGATCCACCTTGTAGCTGGAAGAACGCTACTTTACCGCTTGGCTCGGTTGCGCTTCCTTTAAACTCTTCTCCCAGGAATCCTTGCGACGGTAATCCTAAGCCCTTTTGCCTCTATTGATAAGACGCTACGCTTCAAGGTAGACTTAAAGAGAGAGTCTCGCCTCTCACTGAATAAAAACACGCAAAACAAGATAATTACTATCGAAAATGACGATAATGGACTAAAAGGAGAATACATGGCTAAAGTTACTTGTGGAATGGCTATGTCCGTTGACGGATTTGTGGCCGGCCCGGACCAAAGCTTTGAGCGACCATTCGGCGATATTCCTGAGAATTTTCTGCACCAGTGGATGTTTAGCGAAGCAGATGAGCATAAAAGAGAGCTTGCGCATCTGACGGATGCAGGAGCATTTATTATGGGGAGCAACATGTTTGGTCCCAGGGAAAAGCGCAATGACGCTGATTGGAAAGGATGGTGGGGGGACACTCCCCCTTATCATGGTCCAGTATTTGTGTTGAGTGAGCTCGAACGAGAGCCTATTCAGATGGATGGTGGCACAACGTTCTATTTTGTAACGGGCGGTATTGAAGAGGCAATGAAGCGCGCCAAGGAAGCGGCCGGTAACCAAAATGTCGCTATAGCGGGCGGTGCAAATACAGTTAATCAATACTTAGCAGCTGGCATGATCGATGAATTGTGGCTTCATATTGTTCCCGTAACAATTGGCAGTGGAGCACGCCTATTTGATACCATTCCTCGCTTAAAGCTTGAACCGATAGAAGTTAGAGGCACAAAATTGGTGACGCATATAAAATATAAAGTTCTTGCCTAGACAGTCGTTCACTGCATATAAAAACACTACCTCACAGACTCAAGCTGCGAGGTAGTGTTTTTATATGTGTCGAAAAAGGTGCAGAATGACTTTACTCGTTGACCTCTACCATTCCGGTCATATTAGGATAGAAAGTACTATGATATTCATACTTTCCTGGCGTTGTAAACGTGTGGCTATATGTTTGCCCCTTTGGAATGAAATGACTTCCCGCCATGCTACCGTCGTAGGAATTAAGTGTGTGTTCGACGGCATCATTATTGATCCATGTGACGGAAGTATTAACCTGAACTTTAATAACTTCCGGCATGAAAGTATATCCCTGTATAGATATCTTATTAGTAGCTACGGCTTGCAAAGCAGTCCTTTCTTCTTCGATTTCTTGGTAAGCAATAAGTGCCATGCTTGCCACGGCTATTATGATTGCCCCTATGATAATGAATCGTTTTTTCTTCATACCTTCCTTTCTAAGGGAATGATATAGTAATTCTTGTTTGAAGTAAATAACAATGTTACAATTAATAACATCGTTATATTTTGTTATTAGACAGAAGGACAGCTATGTCAAAACCCTTTCGTCATACATCAGATGAGGTTAAAGCCGCAATCCTAACAGCTGCGACTGCATTGGCGAACAAAGATGGATGGGATCAAGTGACGCTTCGGAAAGTTGCGGCGGCAATTGGTTATACAACCACCATTATTTATAGCCATTTTAAAACAAAAAAGGCGATGCTTCATTGTATTGCGGAGGGTGGCTACGAACAGCTTAATGGAGAGGTGCAGAGGGCGGTTCAAAGCGCTGGAGCTGATCCTGGCGAGCGACTTATAGCATTAGTTCACGCCTATGTCTCATTTTCTCGACACTATTTTTCAGTATATTACTTAATGCACACCCCGGTTCTCTATCAGGAGTCGAGCCCGCCTCTTAATGCTTCGAAGGAGCTACTTGATTTTGTATGTGAGGAGATAGCCGTTGCATCGCAGCAATCTCCACATTCAGAAGAGGTCACCGCGCGCGCGTTTCAATTATGGTCGAGTATTCATGGCCTGATAATGATAGAAGCTACGTATCCCGTGCAGCATAGAACTCTTGATCATGACGTAATTATAGAGCACATAGTTCGAGATTTTATCAGTAAAGTTAAAATGTAATAATGTAACTATTAAACCAAAGTCCGCTACTCAAGGGTGCGCGCCGAGCTTGTTATTACCAGCTCGTCTTTCGCGGGTATGTCTGTCTTAAGCTTTTGGATGCGACCCATCACGACAAGTCCCACCCCGAGTGCAATAAATATGATCGCGAGAGTGCGGTAGGTAAACATGTTGCTCGTTGCCGCGAATAGCAGAGAGCTGACTCCTAATAGAATAATCGATAGAGTTTGCCCGGCAAATGACGCCATGGATCCGATTGTTGCGCGCTGCCTGTCCTGAATCACGTGCTGTAAAGATGCACCAAATAAAGTCTGGACTAACATAATGAGGCGCATAAACACCAGGATCGCAATAAAGCCGGCAAGCTCGCTAAATGTGCCGATAAACATGACCGATCCGGCAATGACAACAAATAAAGCAACGGTTGTAAACCTCATACGCTCTAGGCGGTGAGCGAACCACCCAACCAAGCTGGATAGGATGAGTCCGGTAGCAAGGAGAACTGGTACAAGATCGTTACTGAAGCCAAGTTCGCTATAAAATAATGGTGTGTACTCTTCCATGACGCCTACGATACTCGTGAGAATACCGAGTGCTATCATGTAGGTAAGGGCTTTTTTGCTTCCTCGAAGCTCGAAGTAAGCATTTTTCAAAAAGCCAGTTTGTGATCCATCTTGTGCGGTGTCATGTTTGCGTTTGCTTTTGTAGGAAAACGACATGGTCACGCCCGCAGTGATAAGCGAAGTGATAATACTGAGACTGAGAAGTAGCGTGAAATTAGAAGCGCCTAGATACCATGCCAAGCTATATGCCGCCACCATACCAACAAGCTTAATACTTTGACTGCGCGCAAACACTTTGTTAAACGAGGCTGCATCATCATGGGCTTTCAGTTCTTCGTACAAATACGCTTGAAAAGTACCCGAGGAAAATGCATATCCGATAGCCCATATGAAGAACCCGCACGCGTAGCCCAAAAAGCTCGGAAAAGCGAGCCAAACGGCAAAAGCAAGCGCCTGGAGCACATGGCTAGACACCAACGCAACCTTACGTGAAAACTTATCAGCAATTATGCCTGTGGGGATTTCCGCAATCATCGCAAAAATGACCCAACATAGAAAAAGCAGACTGATGTCCGCAGTACCCAATCCGGTTCGCTGTGAAAACATCAGCGCATAAAGAGGATAAATTGGCATGCAGTCGCCAAAAAACTGTTGTGCGTATAGGCGTAACTTAAAATGTTGCAAGCGTTGCATTCCTCTATGGTAGCAATTTTTATATAAATTTACTTTTTTATAGCACGAAAGAGGCGACAAAAAGAGCTCGAAGTTCGATCTCTTTGCATCTGTACTAATTTCATTGGTGTAAAAAAGAGACTCGCTACAAGCTGAGATAAGACACCTTCATCCACGTAATAGTGGTCATAGTTTTTGTGTCGGCGAGAAATAAAATAGCGCTCTACGAATGGCTGAAGCTCTTTTGACGGCTCAAAGCAATGCAGCTCATTGCTTTTTTAAACTCATTAATACCGAGTACACCTTCGTAAAAGTCTGTTTTTTGATAAATGTTGGCATGCTTTGCGTGTTTTTACAATTTATTCATGAATGGTGTAGATAGTATTGCTTCTATAGACAAACTATAAAGCGAAGGAGAAGTTCATGTCTCAAATTAAGAATAAGATGAGGTCGTAAAGTAAATATGAAAAATACATCATCACCACCAGGACGCGCCAAGCAACTACTGCGGATTATGCTGTCTCAGTCGATGTCAACCTATGCCAACCAGGTAATCGCATTTGTTATCCCCTGGCTGATACTTACGAAAACTGGCAGTGCAGCAAACGCTGGTGCTGTTGCGTTTGCGATGGGAGTTTCGGGACTAGTCGGAACGCTTATCGGCGGAGTCGTTACCGACCGAATTGGCGGACGGCGCGTTTCGATGCTAGCCGACGCGCTTAGTTTGCTTACCGCGCTAGGACTTGCGGCAGCGTTGTGGGTGGATTTCTTTGCGATTTGGTTCGTAGTGATTACTCAGATGATCGGTGTCTTCTTTGACGGACCAGGTCAAATTGGCAAAAATGCGGCCATCCCCGCTGCTGCAGCTGAGGAGAAAGTACCGGTAGAGCGCGCCATGGGAATCCAGCAGATGATTCAGGGTGTGGCGATGTTTGTTGGTCCGATCAGCGCCGGGTTCTTGATAGCGTTATTTAGTGAAAGTGCAACACTTGCGATTGCCGGTGCCTTGTTCATGTTTGCGATTCTATGGATTAGCAAGCTTAAAAAGGACACGTTCCAGCATGAACACCCAATGACCCGACGCCAGGCGTACCGTGATATGCGCGAGGCATTTCAGTTTATCCGCCACGATGCACTACTTAGTAAAATGCAGATCTTTGGACCACTGTACGGCGCGCTATTGTTCCCGCTGACGGTGATTATCTACCCCGCGTGGTTTGTGTTTAGTGGTCAATCTTCGGAAGCACTTGGTGTTTTCCTTGGAGCGTCGGCTATCGGTGGCATGATCGGCGGGGGTTTGTTCGCAGCTTTTGCACCAAAAGTATCGAAGCGTGCATGGATCTCGATAGCCACTATCGTGTACGCACTGCTGCTGGTCACATTATCGTTTATGCAACCAGGTAGCATTGCGACAATTGTTGTCGGGTTTTTGTCGGGTGTCGTATTGACTGGTGTTATGGCGATCATTTTCACTACTTTCTACACGCGTACTCCACAAAACCTGCTTGGACGTGTCAATAGTATCGGTACGGCAACCGGACATTTGCTAACAGCTCCTGCTGCGCTCATTTTTGGATGGATCGTTACAGCCACTAGTCCGCAGACAGCGCTCCTTACCTGTGCGGTTGTGTTGCTCATCATTGCCATTTCTATCGCTCTTTCATCGTTCGCAAAACTGCTTGATAGAAAGGAGGAAACACATGTAAAACAAACTTAAGAACATTGGTGCTGTCCTAGCGGGGGCGTGACAATCATTATATTGTCGAGCGATACAGATTAATTCTGGAACTTACAGGCGTATTTCCTCCACTGGAAGCACAGCCGAAAAAGGGCTTTACCGAAGCTTGGGCGGTGTGGCTTGGTGACAAATTACGAATGACTCAAGTACACTAAATTATAAGAATAAGGAGAAAATTAATATGGAAATGAAATTAGAACTCGTACCGATACCTGTGAGCGACATTGACGCGGCAAAGGCATTCTACGTTGACAAGCTTGGCTTTACGGAAGACCATGATAGCTCTCCGACTGAGGGCATGCGAGTAGTGCAGCTTACTCCAAAAGACTCAGCCTGCTCGATCGTCCTCAGTGAAGGCTTGCCTATGGTAGAAATGCCAGTCGGCTCGCAACGCGGTTTACACTTGGTAGTCGAAGACGCCAAAGCAGCACACGACACGTATGCAGCAAAAGGCGTTGCAGTTGGTGATGTGGTCGACATGGGTGGCGGCATGAAGTACGTGCCTTTCAGCGATCCCGACGGCAACCAATGGACATTCCAAGAAATGCCAAAGGGAATTTAGGGTCGTGAACGACATGAAGTCGTTAACCGCTGCGGAGTTTGTGCAAGAACTGCACAAACTCCGCGTGTCCGAGGGGGTCGAACATAACCAAGGATTAAAGGCCGACGCATCCGACGAGTTCATCGGCGTGCGCATGGGTAGTATTTTTAAGCTCGCAAAACAATTTGTGAATATGCCACTCACCGAGGTAGAAACGCTACTTGATAGTCCGGTACACGAAGTCCGTGTTGGCGCGGTTAGTATCATGGACTATCAGGCGCGCTCCAAAAAGTTGCCTGACGCACAGCGCAAGGCGTTGTTCGATCTTTATATTCGCCGTCACGACCGTATTAATTCCTGGGACCTTGTTGACCGAGCCGTCATCTATGTAGTGGGTGGATACTTACACGACCAACCGCGCGATATTTTGTACAAACTCGCTCGTTCAAAGCATCCCATGGAGCGACGGTCGGCAATACTCTGCACCATGTTTTTCATGCGCCAGGATGACGTAGAAGATACAGTGAAGCTATCAGAGTTACTAGTACACGACGATAGCGACTCGGTCAATAAAGCCGTCGGCTGGATGCTCCGTGAGCTTGGCAAAAAGGATATGTCACGCCTACTCCAATTTCTGGATACATATGCCGCTACCATGCCGCGCGTGACGTTTCGCTATGCAACCGAGCACTTCACCCTGGAACAAAAACAGCGGTACGCCAAGTAAAATTGCGTTTGCTATCAAGCTACAACAGCCCCGGCGATGTGCCCATGTTTATCACAGGCGGTAAGGTGCCTTTAGGCTTTGGGAAGCCACGTATTTGGGCATACTATTTATCTTTTCAGCCTGCTTACCTTCACGTTGTGGCCATACCCCCGCAAAAAACTCGTACGTCTCTCGCCCATCAAGAGGGCGTCCGGTGCAAACAAAATAACCGAAGTAACATCAGAACGTCAAGCGGAAGAGAAGCAAAAGCACAAGTACTTTGGTGTGATGTTTAAAAGTGTGCCAACCTACGACGATATCGTATCTGGCACCCCTTTCTTTCTGATGTCATCAAAATCGGACTGAAATTAGAGAAGCTTGGTTTTACTCAGGACTCCTTGGAGTATGGCGACATATGACATTTACTTGTAGCGGATATCTCCATCGACTTTGCAGCTCAGCTTGCATTATTGGCAGCGCCTACAGCGATGGACAGCTTTCTAAATGGCCAAAAGATCTCGAGGGTGCATTTGATCGAGAAATCAAGTTTTTAGTCGTAAGTTTAGGCAACTTGGTAGCGGTGGCTAACCAGCTAGGATACTAGGAAAGATGAGATACTGTATAGATACTAATGCCGTTATTGCGATACGCGAGTCGGCAAATTCATTCGCACGCTTAGCACCTGAGTCTAGACTCGAAAGGTTCAGAATGTCACTTTACATATATTAATTGAGACCTGGTCTGTAAGCTGGTCCAGGCCACCGCATACGTTGTATCCGATGAGGTCGGACCGTATGCCTACACATCTACATTACAGATGTATACCCTACGTATCCCACCGGTATATGTCCCTTACCGGTATGCATGATAACCGAGGCTATGTCTTCATTACTAATCCATCCGTATAATTCTATCAAGTGTACCTTCTCTCGATAAAGTTGCTGAGCTGCACCTTGTAGGCTGCGTGCGTCGGGGACTGCGATTATAGCAGTACGAGTTTGGCCATATATCTTATCAATTCTCAGAGAATTAATACCTGGCATTATGTAAATGAACGCCTGAGACAGGTCTTCCCCATCGACATAGGCCTGTTTATAGGCCATGACACTATCGAGCGATTCGAATCCAAAAGCTACACTACCAATGGGTGTGTTTTTTATTGCCGGCACTTGCTGCCTAAGCTTTGCAGGAAAGGCAGAAGAAATTCCGCCACACAACTCGATTTTTGTTACCGACGAGTCCTCTTTAAAAAATTCGGCTACGGCTGTAGTGACTTCCGCGTCAGACGCGACGGCAATTGCAGTAAGTTTGTTTGAGGCATGCTCAAAGGTAAAGCGATCTATTTTGCGGTTGGCGTTCTCGACTTCAAAGAGCGTTAATATATGGTTCATGTCTTTAGTCTCCGTGGGTTTGTGGCTATTCTCGAGTGCTACTATTATTATATCTGATTCAATATGTATGGAAAGTAGCTGCCTAGTGTGGCGTAGGGGAAGCAGTATGAGGAAGGACTCTCTATTTTTAACAAGTAGTAATAAGATTATCACGAGTTTTTATACGTCGTCCTTGACTTATATAAATAGTTTATATAAAATTATTACATAATGAACATGTTAGTATATCAGTTTAGTATCATTCAGATGGCTGCACATGCAACTCTGTCAAAAGCGGGGCGAAAGAATCTAGAAGACTTTAGCTTGAATTCAGCTCAATGGAGAATTCTTGGATTACTCAGCGAACATCCAACGGGCGCGCGTATTGCCGATATCGAAGCTGTCACTTTCATTCAATCAACACAGGTTAATCCGTTAATTAAAGAACTTTTGTCGCGACAATTAATTCGTAAGACGCCACATCCTGAAGATGGGCGTGCCAATTTACTCTTAATTACCAGTAGGGGACGAGATGTGCTTGATGAAATTGAGTCACGTATGCAAAAAACTCTTGCCGATATTATGCAGGACGCCACTTCCGATGACTTTCAGATATACATGAAGGTTTTGCAGTCAATAATAAAATATGGCAATAGCCAAGGAGACCACAATGGTTCTTAAAAATCCTCTAAAAACAATTCTGCTAGTCGACGCCGGCATTACGGGGGTAAATGCACTCGCATACCTCCTTATTCCCAAGTTCCTTGAGAAGTATCTAGGATATCCGAGTGAAATACAGCTGAGTGCAGGTCTCTTCTTGTTGATATTTACAATCTTAGTGCTTATAGTCGCACAGAGAACACCAATTTCTCGTACATGGGTTAAGGAGATTATTATTGTGAATACACTCTGGGTGGTTGCTAGTATTATTGCTCTTTTCAGCGGGGTACTTGATGCTACGATGACGGGTGGAGTATGGGTAGTATTGCAAGCCGCTGTCGTTGCCGGTTTTGCAGGCTTGCAAAGCTGGTGGCTTAGGCAATCCTAGCTTATAGATATTTAGTTAAACTTTTGATACGAAAGCCTACAGTAAGTCTGTAGGCTTTTAAATAATCTCATGGCTGGAGAGGATGGTCGTAAGTAAAACTTTATTAGAGGTAGGGGGCGGGCTGAAATTACAACAAGAAATCACCGAAATCCGCGGACTAATCCATCAAGGATATGAAGAAACTACTTCCACTCCCGCTGCCGATTCTTCTCCTCTTTCTCTTTGACCGCTTCAAACATGTTAACGCCGAGCATGCTGGCAAGCCCCAGCAAGACTATTTGCACATCGGCCAGCTCTTCACGCACATTTGTTTGCTGTGTGTTATCTGCAAACTTCAGACCTGCAACCTTACGGGTAGCTTTAGCTAGTTCGCCCGCTTCCTCGAGAAGCATGACGAGCTTTTTACTGGGATCAGTTGTGTAAAAGCCACGCTGTTTGTTCATTTCCCAAATATATTCTTGTAGTTTCTGTAGTGAGTCATCGGTAGGCATATCCATATATTCATCTTACCTGTTAGCATAGGATTATGCCATTACTCCAAATTCCTGAGATAAGTCAACGCGTTGCGGAAATTAGCCAACAATATTATGGAGATCATACGCTTGATGCGATTTCTGGGGCGGGAAAAATTGAGCGGCCAAAGTTAGCCCTTATTTTTATTAATCCTACGCACCGTAATATCTCCACGAATCCAGATTGGAATGGCCTAAAGGCACCGTGGATTGGCTGTGCTAATATTTGGCAGTTATTTGCGGATGCAGGCCTAATTGGGAAAGCGATGAATCAAGCAATTCAGGATGCTAGAACAAATTGGTCAGAACAGTTTGCGGTGGATGTTTATAGTCATGTTGCAGATCAAGGGTTATATATTACGAATATTGTGAAGTGGGCGGGATTGGATGCAAAGTTACCAGAGTTCGAGAAGATAAGGCTATACGCCCCGCTATTACTAGAAGAATTAAGAATGGCGCGGCCGAAGCGCATTATTGCGTTTGGTCAGTTAACGTTCGACGGCGTGCTTCGCGAGTTAGGAGTAAAGCCCCCAGAAACATTTGGCGCGCTGAACGAGTTGACGTTACAAACGAACAGCGTTCACATCATCCAGACAGAGCTTGGAGAAATTGTTCCCTGCTACTTCCCGGTTGGACAGGGTATTAAGAATAGAGCAAAAGCCGTTGAAATACTGCACATCACACAAAACTTATAATCTTATAAAATAAATACAGATTATTGACAAGTAATGGAAGCGTCTGCTATACTACTAATATCACCATGACCGGATAGGCCTAAGGTTTCGACCGACCGCCGATGCCGGTCTTTTGATATTCTACTGACTTTTTAAGTTGACTCATATGAATTATGTATGGTGAAAACGGTTTGAGTAGCTTCGAGTATTTGTGATTTGGCGTTAACACGTGCATTAGCTTGCCCTTATCATCAAGAAACTCTAGCAAGCAGGCAAAATCCCCGTCGCCGCTTACGATAATTGCCTTATCGTAGTTAGGAAATTCAATAGCAGCTGCGTGCAATATAAGCTCAGCATCCATGTTACCCTTAACCGTCTTTTTGCCATTCTCAAAATACTGGACTGTCGGCTTGAACACCAGAATAAAGCCAGCGGCCTGCAATTCAGTGTAGAGTTTCTGGTTATTACCGACCAAGCCAATAAACATAAAAGCGCGTTCGACATTATATTTGTTTTTGGGATAAAGACGGAACTTCTTGTAGTCGATGCGCCAACCAGTTGAGCGAACGCCTAAGTTTAAGTTCTGACTATCTATAAATGCGTAAGATTGAGGCTGTGTGCTCATGACCCTGCACCCTCTGTAGACCATCTAAAAGCGGATAGGGATAAAGAATACGCCCAGGGACGTTGGGTATGGTTGATACCAACTGCGATGAATCTTGTTGAGGTTTCGAGGTCTCATTTGCCGGAGTGGGGACTGCCTTTTGCGTTTCTTTTGTTGTTGACGTTTTAGGACTAGTGTCAATAAAGCAAATCAAAGAGAAAAGGGATTCGAACTTTTTTGCTGCAAAAAAGACTACAGTTCAATCTGTAGTCTTTTCAATAATCTCATGGCTGGGGTGGAGGGATTCGAACCCCCGAATGCATGGACCAAAACCATGTGCCTTACCACTTGGCGACACCCCAAAACTCCATTAGTGTACCAAAAAAAAGGTGTTTTTGCCAGACAGAGGCAGCACGGTGGCTCTGATTCCCTACTTACAGCTAAAAATCAGAATTGGTCGGTATACTTATACTTTGTAAGGAGAAATACTATGCACTGCCCAGTCGACAATGCCACATTACTTATCACTGAACGCTCGGGGATCGAGATTGACTACTGCCCTGATTGCCGAGGCGTCTGGTTGGACCGAGGAGAGCTCGATAAGCTTGTCCAAAGTTCTGAATCTCATAGCTACGAACGTCGAGACACACGACGCTATGAAGATGACGATGATCATCATAGGCGGCCGCACTATGACAGCGAGCACCGCGGCGACCATCACAAAAAACACAAGAAAGAATCGTTCCTAGGAGACATCTTCGACTTTTAGCGCTTTTTTACGAGAAGCTTATGAAGTTCAACGGCGATAACGGGAGTGATAAAACCGATCACTCCCGTTATTAATAGATCGGTTATAGCCACAGGGACAATGTGGAGCAGGCCGCCAAGCGGGCTAAAGAGAACAAGCAGCTGGAGGCCAACCGCAACGGCGAGTCCCCAGAAGAATTTGCCGTTGATAACTTTCAGGCGTTTAAATACCGACTCGTGCTCGCTGCGGGCGCAGAATGCGTTTGCCCACTGCATCACAACCAGAGTGCTAAAGGCAATAGTCTGGGCATAAAGGTGCCCGTGGATGGATTGGTAATAAGCATAGGTGCCGATAACAACCGCTGCCATGATGATTGCAACCAGTGCGATTCGCGTAATAATAAATGATTCCAAGATGGGGGCGGACGTTTTGCGTGGCCTTTGCCTCATGGCCGAGGCTTCACCCGGCTCAAGTCCGAGAGGGATAACGAGGGCGGTGTCCGTGACAAGATTGACCCATAGAATTTGCACCGGAAGGAGCGGCAGCGGCAGGCCGATCAAGAGCGATCCCACCATAGCAAGGACTTCCCCGCTGCTGGTTGTAAGCAGATAGTAGAGCATGCGACGAATATTAGCGATAATAGCGCGGCCTTCGCGGATGGCATCGATAATGCTTTTAAAGTTATCGTCGAGCAGTATCATGTCACCTGCATCCCTGGCTATACCCGCGCCGCTTCCCATTGCGATGCCGACGTGGGCACCTGTCAGCGCCGGAACATCGTTGACGCCATCGCCAGTCATGGCAGTGATGTGATGTTTTTTCAAAAGGCTTAAAAGTCGGTATTTTCTTTCGGGAGTCACGCGCGAAAAAACGCGGATATGCTCGATGACTTTTTCTAGTTCCTCGTCGGACATGACGGTCATTTTGCGGCTGTCAAAGACTTCATCGCGGTGTAATACCATCCCTAGCTGCTTGGCAATGTGGAACGCCGTTTCGTAATGGTCGCCGGTGATCATGCGGACACTGACGCCTGCGGTTGTCGCTGCTTGAATCGCTCGGCGTGCTTCGGGTCGCAGCGTGTCTGCGACCCCGACGAATCCGACAAACTCCAGTCGGTCGGATAGTTTTGCCAGCGACCGGATAGGCTTTTTCATGGTCAGGCGAGCGAGCGCAATGACCCGATACCCGTTTGACGAGAGTTTGTGGAGCTGGGCGGTGGCTTCCTCTCGCTCGTTTTCGCTGAGGCTGCTATGTGCCAAGATGACCTCGGGCGCGCCTTTAACGGCAAGTTCGTATTCGGCGCCTTTATGCCATAAATTACCACTCATGGAGATTGCGTGGTCAAAAGGGAAAGATGCCATAGGCTGGTGTTTTGAAACGGTGATCGTTCCCCGGCGTGCATATTCGTCGAGGGCAATATCAAGCGGATCATAGAGGTCTTTCTCCTGACGATTGATGGAGTGATGGATGATCTGTGCAAAGTGATCGGAGTCTTCGGGCTGCCAGGACGCGGCAACGGATAGCTTGTTTTTAGTGAGTGTCCCTGTCTTGTCAGTGGCAATGGTGGTAAGCGCGCCAAGTGTTTCAATCGCCCGCATATTGCGCATAAGCGCTTTTTTTGCTGCCATGCGGCGCATGCCGAGGACCAGGATGACCGAGATAGCCACGGGCAATCCTTCAGGAACGGCGCTGACTGCCAGGGCAATAACGAACCGCAGACTCTCGCCGACGTCCATCCCTCTTAACACTGCCAGTGTGAAGGCGACAACGCCTACGGCTGCGGCGACGATAATTATCTGTGAAATGAGCTTGTCGATTTTTCGTTGCACCGGACCCTGGATATCCGGCTGGGAAATAAGAAGTGCCATCCTACCAAATTCGGTGGCATTACCCGTCGCGACGACAACGGCACTGGCTTCTCCAGCGACGACAAACGATCCCTGAAAAAGCATGTTCGTTTGTTCATACGCCTCCTTTCCTTTTGCCAGGGCTGCGGACTGTTTTTCAACGGGCTGTGACTCGCCGGTTAGTTGCGATTCGTCAACTTTTAGGCCCTTCACGTCAAGGAGGCGGGCGTCGGCCGGAATTTTATCGCCTTCGCGTACTAAGATGATATCGCCGGGAACGAGCGTGCTGGCATCGAGCGCGGACTGCTTATTCCCACGAAGCACGATGACGCTGTGGCGGTTTCGTTTGTGAAGGGCCCACAGAATTCGTTCGGTTGAAAACTTCTGGATGTAATAAATGATTGCACTGACGGCCATGATGGCGAGTATGATGGCCGCGTCTATTGATGAGCCCTGGAAAAAGCTGATAACCGCTGCAACGAGCAATACGGCCATAAAAATGTTTGCAAAGGGATCAAGCAGGGCGCGCCATAACGGCTCTTTTCGAACCGTCACAACAGTCACCCCCTATACGCGCCCCATCCAAGCTTGGGGGGGTAATCCGCCCGAGCGCTATCAGAACTGTTGTGGTCACGAT
>JALRBM010000028.1 GCA_023257755.1 Candidatus Saccharimonadia bacterium
TTTAACGTAAAAGGCGGGCGCTGTGAGAACTGTCAGGGCGACGGCGTCATTAAAATTGAAATGCACTTCTTGCCCGATGTGTATGTCACCTGTGATGAATGTAAGGGCAAGCGCTACAACCGCGAAGCCCTTGAAATCAAATACAAGGACGCGACGATCAGCGACGTTCTAGAGATGACGATTGACCAGGCGGCAACGTTCTTCGAAAATGTCCCGGCTATCTCCCGTAAGCTTGAGACGTTGGTCGAGGTAGGGCTTGGGTACATCCGGCTAGGTCAGCCGGCAACCACATTCAGCGGTGGCGAAGCGCAGCGAATCAAGCTCGCCACTGAATTGTCACGACGCGCGACGGGCAAGACACTGTATATTCTGGACGAACCAACCACCGGCCTTCATAGCGCGGACGTCAAGCGGCTGCTGCATATTCTGCAAAAGCTTGTCGAGGGTGGCAATAGCATGGTGATTATCGAGCACAACCTCGATGTTATCAAGTCCGCCGACCATGTCATCGATATGGGACCAGAAGGCGGCGTGGGCGGCGGAATGGTCGTTGCTTTAGGAACACCGGAAGAAGTGGCAAAAGTGAAGGAGTCGTTTACTGGTAAGTATCTAAAAGCCCTGCTTTAGCTCTTGCGTTTAAAGACTTTTGAGAATTGCAGTTTGGTCGCGGACCAAAGCACCTCGCGTCGGTGCTTGTCCTTAAGAAGATGGAACAGTGGCGGCAGGATTGAAAGAATGATGATAATCGCGATGATTGGCAAAAGAATCTCGTCAATCTCAAACCCGGCCTTTGTCAGTACCTCGCCAAGGAAATAACCAAGGTAGGTGACGCCGCAGGCCCATAACAGCGCGCCAAGGATATTATACGTCACGAATTTGGCGTAGTTCATTTTGGCGGTTCCGGCAATGATCGGGGCAAATGTTCTGACAAACGGAATAAAGCGGGCGATAATGATTGTTTTGCCTCCATACTGGGCATAAAATGCCTCAGCTTTTTGGACATGCTCTTGCTTGAACCAGCGTGAATTCGGGCGCTCGTATAGTTTACGGCCGACTCGTCGTCCGAATGTGTACCCAACACTGTCGCCGGCGACTGCCGCGATAAAGAGAATAAGCACAAGCAAGTGAATATTAACTGGCAAGAAGCCCGTCTGGGTAAGAAAACCAGCCGTAAAGAGAAGGGAATCGCCAGGGAGGAAGAAGCCAATCAGCAGACCGCTTTCGGCAAAAACGATAAGTGCGACTCCTAAAACGCCGGCCCATTTGATAATTTCTACAGGATCTAGAAACGGCAAGGCCGCCAATAAGGAAAGCTCAATCATATCCGTATTTTACCACGCGCCTTGCCGGATGGTATAATAGGAATACACATGCTAGGAGGTTACACGTGCACGAAATTACACTGAAGCTAGATGAACGTACCGCTGTCGGAAAAAAGGCCGCCCGCTTGCGTCAAGAAGGTTTTGTTCCAAGCGTCGTTTACGGAGGGAAGGCAGATCCAATTACCACTCAGTCGCCTGCTGTTGAAACCACCAAGGTTGCCCAGGTTGCTGGCAAACACTCCCCTGTTCACCTGACGATTGACGGCAAAAAGAAGCTTGCCATTATCAAGAGTATTGATATTGATCCAGTCAAGCACGCAGTTCGCCATATTGCCTTTCACACCATCAAACAAAACGAGAAAATCGTCACTGAAGTGCCTATTGCTCTCGTTGGAGAGGGCGAGAGCGAAGCGGAAAAAGCCGGTCTTGTTGTTCTGCAGGCAATCGAAAAGCTTGAGGTCAAGGCATTGCCCGCGAAACTGCCTGAAGCGCTTGAACTTTCCGTGAAAGATCTTGCAACCGACGAGGACAAGCTCACGGTTGCCGACCTGACGTTGCCTGAGGGCGTGGAGTTTGCCGACGTTGAACAGGACATGGATCTCGTGATCGTCAATGTCTACGAACCGAGTGCACTACAGGCTGCCAACGAAGCTGCGGCTGGTGACGCTGTCGATGAGGCCGTAGTCGAAGCTGAGCATGGTGAAGATACACCTCAGGACACCCAAGCTGAGGAAACAATGCCCGGAGGAAAACGCCAAGACGAGCCAAAGCAAGCAAACGTCGACGCCAATAAATAAGGTTAATCATACAGAGGACCGCTCTATCTGAGCGGTCTTTTTATGTATTTTATACTGTGTAGTATTGCTATAGTGTGTGCCACATAGTATAGTACAGGTAATGTCCAATGACTTTATGAACAGTCAGGTTTTAGAACTACGTCGCGGCACAATTGTGTTAGCTGCTCTT
>JALRBM010000004.1 GCA_023257755.1 Candidatus Saccharimonadia bacterium
CGCTAGGAAAGAATTGGCAGGCGACAGCGAGCCAGTCATGCGCGCTGTCAATCGTGCTGATACCCCGGTCGTAAATAACGGATTGACCAGGAACGCCAACGTCAATAAGAAGCTCGGTAGTGTTATCGATAGGGTAGACGATATCATCTTTGCCCAGAGCCTTTCGAACACTTCCTTTCGATGCAATTTTTTCGAGCGCTTCGTGCAAAAAGTCAGCGGTCGCGGCGTCTTCACCTCCAACCATGAGATCGAGATTGTCTGTGTCTGCCAAATTACACCCACCCACGCGCCAGGCGTCGTTAACAACAGCCGCCTTAATATGAGAACGCCCGGCGTAGGGAAGGTGCAGTTTCGAGGGTGTATTCGTTTGTGCGACAACGACACCTTCGTCACGCAGTCCATTAAGCGCGGCTGTCTTTTTTTCAAACTGTGGTCGGGTGGAGGCTTTGCTACCGAGTGGATAAGGGACAAGGGGACCGGTGGGTCTGTACGCCTCGTCGAACATAAAAGCATAGGCATCTACGGCCAGTAAGACTTCGACGCTTCGTCTGGCTGCTGCGCCTAATTCGGGGAGAAGCTTCTTGACCAACGGATCGCCTGGGTCAAACGCCATCGTCGCGATGGCGATTCGATCACCAGTTTCTGTAGAGCTTACTCGCTCAATAAGATCGTCAAAATAATCAGCTTGTTTATAAAACGAGATACGTTCAGGCATAAAGCCTACAGTAACATATTTTTGCATTTTTGAATAGAGAGATGAGAATCAACTTAGAATAAGACCGGTGAACTATCGCTAAGGCGGTAATTTCCAGATTTATCCACTATATTACCGGGATTGGAAGCATTATCGACCAGTCCATAATGACCAACGCCGAATGCGTTATTAGTGATGGTTTGATTGGGACCGGGTGTTAAACGTAGGACGATCCCGCCGCCGTTCAGGTAATTGCCGGCTACTGTCATATTGCTATTCCCCCCATTGGCGGTTTCTAAAAAGACGGCAGCGTTCAGGGCGTCAAGTCCGCATACTTGCCGCCATGCTCCCATATCAAAAGTATTGTGAGAAAGGGTCAGGCCATTGACGCCGCGTACCTGGATGCCGTCGGCGTGTGCGCCGCATCCCGGATTGGGGCTGTGAATAAAATTATGAGTTATTGTGACATTACCGGCTTGTCCCGAATCTGATGTCAGGTGAATGCCGTCGGCGCCAAAGTTACTGATATTATTGTAGCGCAGTGTCACGCTGGTGGTCCCCGACAGCGACACTCCCCCGCTGACAGTGTTGTTTTCAAACGTGATATTATCACCGTTAAACTGGACGCTTCGGGCAAATTGACTATTCCGAATCGTCACGTTACTTCCGTTGAACAGATACGAGCTGCCGCTGCTAAAGTTCATATTCTCGAGTACGATATTCGACGAATTGTTTGTATTGGGGCCAGCGTAGGCGGTCAATGGAGTGCCAGCCGGGACGCCGGTGTTTGATGCATTTGGAAATCCGCTGGTGGGCGGGCTTGGTGGGGGAGTCGTTGGCGGATTGGCTGGCGGTGGGCTGCTTCCTCCGCCAGAAGCAGGAGGAGCCGACCGACTGCCTGGAGGCACGCTAGGGGTGGACGGTTTTCCTTCCTTCTTTTCCTCTTTCTTCTGCCCGTCTTGTGCGGTTTCTTTATCGGCGGGTGATGGCTTCGAGGATTCCGAGGGAGTGGAGGGCTGTTGGACGAGCTGTTGTTCGGGTGCTGTATTTTTATTCAGTATGACGGCGAGCACCGCCGCTATTCCAATAACGATTACCAGTATTCCGGCACTGATGATCAGCCGAGCCTTTAAGGGAAGAGTCAGTAACTTTTGCCACTGTGATCGTGGCTCTGGCGGTTGGGGTGAAGAGATGTTTGTTTCTTGCATGCGCGTGTCCCGTTAATAGTACACGAAAGCACTGTGTAAATAAATAATTCGCTGCTATTCCAAAATGTCACACCTCTGTTACAATGAAAAGTAATGGAAAAAAGTGTTCAGGATGCCATCTCTCGTTTATATGGCGTGGATAGTGAGATAGAGTTAACCCGTCCCGCTCCTCAGTTCGGGGATTGGGCGACAAGTGTGGCGTTAAAGCTGGCTGGTCAACTTGGGAAAAGCCCACGCGAGGTCGCCGAGGCGATTGCCGGAGAGATACGGTCTTTAGAGGAGGCCTCCGAAGTATCAATCGCTGGGCCTGGCTTTATCAACATACGGCTTTCTGACGCGTCAATTATGGCAAGCCTGGCCTATGCGGCGGTGAAGGCGCCAGTGGGTAGGCTCCTAATCGAATACTCTTGTCCTAATCCGTTTAAGGAAATCCACACGGGCCATATGTATCAAACCTTTCTGGGAGATAGTATCGCCAGAATATACGAAAAGGCGGGAGCGACCGTTTTTCGGGCGAACTTCGGCGGTGACGTCGGCCTCCATGTTGGTAAGGCGATGTGGGGAATTATCAAACAGCTGGAGGGCGAGCATACTGAAAAGCTTGATGACGTCCCCGAGAATGACCGCGCTGCCTGGTTAAGCCGCGCCTACGTAGCCGGGTCAAAAGCCTACGAGGAAGATGAGGCCGCAAAGCTTGAGATCATCGCGTTGAATAAAAAAATATACCAACTTCACGCCGACAGTGATCATGATACTCCGTTCGCACAAATTTACTGGGTATGCCGCCAGTGGAGTTATGACTACTTTAAGAAATTCTACGAAGAAGTCGCTGTGGTGCCTTTCGACAGTTTCTACCCGGAAAGCGCCAGTTCGGTTCCGGGTCTTGAACTTGTACAGGGGAATATCGGGCCTATATTCAAGGAAAGCGAGGGCGCGGTCATCCTCCCCGAGGAAGTTTCAGGGCTTCATACTCGTGTTTTTGTCACTTCCGAAGGGCTGCCGACGTATGAAACAAAGGATCTAGGGGTCATTCAGCTAGAGGCCGCGGATTTTGCCTATGACCGCCGGATTATCATGACTGGCAACGACCAGGCCGAGTATATGAAAGTGGTCTTTGCCGCCCTCAAACTGGTTGATCCTGCGCTCGGCGCCAAGCAGGTGCATGCGGTGAACGGCACGATTCGATTCGGAAGCGGGCAAAAAATGAGTTCGCGCCTTGGGAACGTCGCTCGTGCCATCGAGGTCGTCGAAGCGGCAAGGGAAGCGGTCGAAGCCAAAGACGATACGGCGCGACGCCAAATCGCGCTCGGCGCCGTTAAATACTCGCTACTAAAAAACCGTTTGGGAGGCGACATTGCCTTCGATCTGGAGCAATCAGTCAGCCTTGAAGGAAATAGCGGCCCGTATCTGCAATACGCAGCTGTCAGAGCAGCGAAAATCCTCTCTAAAACCACAAAGGATACTGCTGAGGCATCCCCGGCGCTGGACGAGTACGAACGCGCTTTGGCAGTCAAGCTGGGCGAATATGCTGACTCGCTTCAGGCGGTACTGCAGGATAACTCGCCCCACCATCTCTGTGGTTATCTATACGAACTCTCCCAGGTCTTTAGCCGGTTTTACGAAAACAGCCGGGTAATCGGCGACGACCGAGAGGCGCTGCGCGCGCAGTTGGTTCGCCGCTACCATCACGTGTTGGTGGAAGGCCTGGGGCTGCTGGGAATAGAAGTTCCGGAGGAGATGTGATGAATAAAGCGCTTTATCGCCATTTGCCGGCCGTACCGTTCGAGGTTGTAATGATTGGCGGTGCGATCGTGACGTTTTCCCAGGGTAATTGGAAGCATTTTGCTGCGTCGCTTTTTACGCTGGTTGTCTGTTTTGTGCCTTTGCTTGCTGAAAAACTGTTCAGGATTATCCTTCCTGCCGCGATCCACTTTATTTTCGCCGCCTTTATCTTTACATCGTTCTTCAGCGGCGAGGTAATGCATTTTTACAAGAATATCTGGTATTGGGATGATCTGATGCATTTTAGCTCCAGTTTTATGATCGGAACATTTATGATGATGGGGCTGATCATCGTGAAAAAACGCTATAAAAAATTCTTTGTTCCACCTTGGCTTAGTGCGCTCATCGTGTTTAGCGCTACTATCGCGGTGACGATTATCTGGGAAATATCCGAATTTGCCAGCGATGAGATTTTCGGTACGTTTTCCCAGGGTGCGGATCTTTTTGACACGATGATGGACATCGTCTACGAAACGACCAGCGCAGCTATTGCGGCATGGATTTGGATACTTTATGGCAAATCCAGGAAGGTAGCGCTGATTACGCCCCTCTTGAATCACTTTGCACGGCTTAACCCGTAGCGTATACTGCCTTTTAAGGAGAGATTATGGCAAAGAAGAGCACGACAAAATCGATGAAGAAAACGACAAAGGCGACCGAAACGTCCGCGCCCGTCCCCAAGACGACGATCGCAAGAGCGGCTGCATTAAAGGATCATGGCGGCAAATATATCGGTGGCTTCATGGAATTCGTCCGCACCCAAGGCGTTGTCGGCCTGGCGGTCGGTTTGGTGCTGGGTGGTGCGGTAACGGTGCTCGTCAAGTCGCTGATTGATAATGTCGTTATGCCGCCGCTCGGATTTATTCTTGGATCTGCCGAAGGTCTGAAGGGCTTGACGCTTAACCTTGGTCCGACCGCGTCGGGCAAGGATGCGATCTTGCATTACGGAACCTTCATCAACGACATCATTAACTTCGTCGTCATCGCTATCATCGTTTATCTGGTCGTTCACATCCTTGGCTTTGACAAGCTCGACAAGAAGAAAGAATAAGTCGCGTGAAAAGCGAGGCAGAGTGGCGTAAACTACTTACTCCCGAGCAATTTGCCGTGCTTCGGGAAAAGGCGACCGAAGCCCCGTTTAGCGGCGAGTATGAGGGGCTGTATGCCGACGGCGTCTATGCCTGCGCGGCGTGCGGACAAGTACTGTTTGACAGCGCCACCAAATTTGACGCCCATTGCGGCTGGCCGAGCTTTTACGATGCCAAGTCGGGAAGTGTGGAGTTTCACAAGGATAGTACGCTAGGCATGTCGCGCACGGAAGTGACGTGTTCAAACTGCGGGGGCCATCTCGGTCACGTATTCGAGGGCGAGGGTTTTGCGGTACCCACCAATCGACGTTTCTGTATTAACTCTCTGAGTCTTACCTTTAATCCCATTAAAGAAGGCAATTATACCCCCTAGACAAGTATTGACATAATCTGCTACACTATTTCCATAGTTCAAGAGAGGAAAATTATGGCAGACAAAAGCAGTAAACCTTTAAGAGCAACGCACCAAGGTAAAATCCATCTCGGCGACGTTGAGCTAGATGTTGCAGTGTTAGAGGACGGAACACGTGTTATTAACAGAACAGGCATGTTTAAGGCGTTCGGGCGTTCATATCGCGGTACAACGCTTGCCCGACGAAGTGAGCTACCAAGTTTTATTTCATCTAAGCGTCTCGAGCCTTATATTAGCGCCGATTTACGGCGAGAACTAACAGGCTTTACTTACCTGCGTAAAACCGGTACTGAAGTACAAGGCTTCCGCGCCGACATTATTCCAGAAATTGCGGATGTTTATCTGCGTGCTAACGATGATGGTGTGCTCCAGGCGCAGCAGATACCTTTAGTCAAAGCTAGTGAAATACTGGTCCGGGTGCTGTCCAAACTGGGTATTGTTGCCCTGGTTGACGAAGGCACCGGTTACCAAGCCGACCGACAAAAAGACGAGCTACAAAAGATACTTGAAGCTTACATCTCGTCTGAGTTATTGCCTTGGCAAAAGCGATTTCCTAACGAGTTTTACCAGCAGATATGCCGCTTGAAAGGCTGGGACTACGACCCAACAACACAGAAACGTCCGCAAATTATCGGTAAGATTACGAACGACATTGTTTACAAGTTGCTGCCTCCAGGTGTATTAGACGAACTTCGATCTAAAAACCCGCGTAATGATACCGGTAATCGAACTTATAGGCATCACCAGTTCTTAACAGAAGAAGTTGGTAATCAGCACCTTGACCGTCATTTACACCAGTTAATTATCCTTATGCGCATATCTAAGGACTGGACCGACTTTGAAGAAAAGCTCTTTGAGGCTTACCCGATGATTGGTAAGCAACTA
>JALRBM010000083.1 GCA_023257755.1 Candidatus Saccharimonadia bacterium
CTGGCATTTTGTCTCCCTCAGGCCAAAAAGATTTCATTTCGTCGTAGGTGGTACGCCCTACCAAAATGGTATCGAATTCGCCGTAGGCGCGGTCAACTTCCTGGTACATGTCCTCGCTCATATCCGTCATCCAGGCATCTGGATCGTTGAGGGTGCCATTTAGGGCGGTCATCATCTGAAATACTACTTTACGCATTGGTTTTTTCTCCTTATTTATCCTTATTTTACTATTTCGTACTGCACATGAGTCACTTCTGGCGTATCGATAACACGGGTTTTACGGAGCTTGGCCATTGGAATACGCGAGAACAAACGCACTCCGTCGCCCAGGAGGACGGGTGAGATATGTAGCTGAATCTCGTCCACTAAGCCAACCTGTAACACTGACTGCGCCGTCTGGGCGCCGCCTAGCAGATGCACATCCTTATCGCCCGCAATCTCCTTTGCCCGTGCAACGGCATCTTCTACTGAATGTACAAATGTAAATTTTTCTGGCTCATCTCCAAGCTTTTCAGCCGGCTCTTCGTCGCACAAAATGACATAGGGTGCCACTAGCGGTTCGCCCGCCCAGCCGTCGACCATCTGGTAGGTGCGCCTTCCGGCAATGACGGCGCCTGTACGTTTGATTAGCTCGTCCATCACCTTCTTATTCTCGGCCGACACTTCGCCAGATGCTGGATACATCCAGTTAAATAGCGCCTCGCCGCCTTCGCCGGCTGGATTTTCCGCGCTATCATTTATCCCGGCAATATAGCCGTCAAGTGATATTTGAATGTCGAGTATAACCTTTGTCATACACCCTCCTTTTGAATTATGGTTTTTCGGGCAGTAAGCATTGACTTACAAACCGTCTATACGGTATAGTAAATCCATGAGCACGCATAAGTCAAGCAAAAAAGTCAAAATTATCGAAGCTGCCTTGAAAGTTGTGGCCCACGAGGGCCTGCATAAACTGACATACGACTATCTAGTCAAAGTAACAGGAGTAAGCAAAGGGGGTATTTTATACCACTTTCCCAGCCGGGAGGCGCTGCTCGCAGAGCTTATTCGCCACTCTCAACACACATACTTAGAGCTTTACCGAGCAAACATTAAAGACCAGGCACCGCGGCCGGGTCGCACCATACTCGCCTGCTTGCGGGCGACAATGGCCGATCCTACCGTGCAAGATGCTAAAGCCTATGGAGCCCTCTCGGCTATTATTGCCGAGTATCCGCAACTTGTAAGCGCCTACTCCGAAGGCTATAAATTACTGTATGAACATCTCACTGAAGACGGTGGAAATCTTGGTAGACAATGGGCAATCTTAGCAGCTATGGATGGCCTGTGGCTAGAAGACACTCACAAACTGTACGGCCTGAAGCCACGCGACCATAAGGCCATTTATGCCCATCTTTTGCATGAAGCAGAGCAAATCTATGAAGATGCAATGGCAGCCTAGGCGCTGCTAAGGTGTCCTCTTATAAGAGCGGCTCCCTTTACTGAGTAGCAGTATCCCAATTTTGGCTATTTGAAAAAGGCCGCAACACCCTCTGCCACCTCGTTTGGTCCTTTTTTATCAATTCCGAAGTGGTCAAACTTTGGATACACCTTGACTTCTGCTTGCGGAATGACATTCGCGATCACACCGGCTTCCTTTACGGCATCCTTATTTTTGCCACCCGCCATCAATAAGGTTTTAGCCGTGATTTCAGAATAATTCTTATAGGTATTATTTAGCCGCACGGCTTCTTTATGTTCATAAAGATTTGCCGGTAATTGATCTTGAATTTTTTTTAATTCTTCTTTAAAGATAATAGGCATCAGAAGTTTGAAATACCACTTTGGTAAATAACGGAACACGGGGTGCATAGCCCGCACGAAAACGGCAAAAGCGTCGAGGGGCTTATGCTGGCGAAGGCAGATCTCATATTCATCAAACCATCCGCTTGGAATGGAGTTGTCGATCGATACCCCCGGCTCATACACAACGACCTTTTCAATCGCTGCGTTGTTCCTTGCAGCTTCAAGCGTAGCCAATCCCCCGAAACTATGTCCGACGAGGTATCGAGCCTTTATTTGCGAAAGTACCGCATCGACATCTTCGCACTCCTTCTCTATGCTGTAGGCATCCCCCTGCGGGCCGCTTTGACCATGGCCGCGACGATCCATAACACAGACCGTAAAATGGTGTTCTGCGAGTGCCGTGGCAAAAGGTGTGTAATCGCCCGCAAGCGACAGTGCGCCTGGGACCACGAGTACGGCAGGGCCCTCGCCTCTACGAGAGTAGGTAATAACTGTCCCATCCTTAGAGGTGACTTGTTCCAACGAATCATTGCTTATCATTTTTTGTCCTTTCTGCCGTCAATGCTTGATAGATTTGCTCGGTCGTCCTTTCGTACTCATCGATATCAACCTCTGCTATTTCGCCCAGGCTAGCAAATTTTTTATCAAGTATCCGACTTGCCTGCTCGCTCATTCGAATGCCAGCGTTCGTTAACTTTACTATCTTTTTTCTGCCATGTTCGGGGCTGGGTGTAATCACGACATATCCGTCCTTTTTTAGTTCGCTCAACATGAAGCTAACGGCCGCATCACTATATCCAAGAAGCGTAGCAAGTTGGTGCTGTGTCAGTAATCCGTGATGGCGAAGCACAGCCAGAAATAGCACTCGCTTATACGAAACACCCAAGGCTACTTTCAGTAACTTGTCAGCGTACTGGTCAAGCGTATATACCAATTTGTGTAATTTATAGACCGGTGACTCAATCATAATGTTAAGATCTTAACATTAATAACTTTTTTTGTCTACACAAAACAGTCGATCTATATCGACTGCTTCATTAATAAGTAACTCGGGTGAATCTTTACGCTTTTTTGACAGGCTTGGCGACCACGAAGAAGCTTCGGATTTCAAACAAAAGATAGCCGCCAAGTCCAGCCATAATCACAGTAAGGAGAAGTCCTGAAAGGTTAAAGGTAAAGATAAAGTCGAGAACAGCCCCCAGAACGTTGATCAGCATCACCACGAACAGCAGTGTCCACCCCTTCTTTAATTTTGTTTTTAACGGAGAGATAGCTAGCCCGGTCAAAATGACACTGACGATAGCGAACGCAAGAATGATCAGCGTCGCGACAAGCGTGAAACCTCCGAGAACCGCTCCGTAAGCGCCCCCGACAGCGACAAAGATAGAGCTGACAAGCAAACTGGTCATCATAATGCCCAGGATCGCAAGCGTTCCCAGCACCACGCCAACAAGCGCCAGCCACCATATGTTATTCGCCAGCCACTGGCGCCCGTTAGCAGGAAGGTGGGGTGTGTTTTCGTACCACCTCGCCACGGTTTGCTCCATTTTATTCACCTGACTCATAGCCACTTCTCCAAATTAATTATCCTCATCATACGGCTTTGCTTTGGAACTAGCAATATTAACCTTTTTTAGACCGTCCGGGCCACATTCCCCAGCCTACCCATGCCACTAGGACGGCAAGCGACAGTGCAAAGAACACGCTTCCCCACCCCGCAGGCACTTCAACCGTTGCGCCAAGCAGCCCGCTGTTTTTTGCGTTTTCAACCGTCGCTAACAGCAATAGTATTACCCATACGCTCACCACGCCCCACCCGGCAACCATACTCAAAACACGGGGTACATGACCTAGCTGCATATAAAGGAGGAACGTCAACGCAGCTACCTCCATGATGACAATGAGAGCCGCAGCAAGATTCTCCCATCCTCGCACACCTATGGCAGCCAGGACCTCCGGAAAGGCCTCGTATTTGAATAGCTGGGCTACTGCCATGACTAAAAGTATCGCCGCAAGAAGCAGGCTAAGAGGCTGGATGTACGCACTTTTTGGCTTTGACGAAAGGCGGGGTAGCTCAATCAATTTCATACTAGCTAGTATACGCGTTTTTCAAGGTGACAAAAAGTGTTGTTATTTTTGTAATTACGCTTGCGCTTTTATTTTCAGACAGGTATTGTACTAAACAGCGAAGGTTACAAAAACAAAAACAACTCCAAAAAATGTTGTGACTGATCGCTCTACGATATCCACCACAACATTAAAGCACCCTGATGGGTGTTTTAATTTTTTCTTAGTTATTCCGCCTTTTTTGAGTTTTCCTGGCGCCACTTAGCGATTTCGCCGTGATGGCCGCTTAACAGCACATCCGGAACCTTCATACCCCGGAATTGTTCGGGCCGGGTATATTGCGGAAACTCGAGCGTTTTACCGTCGCTGAAGCTTTCGATTTGTGCGCTGGTTTCTCCCCCGAGCACGCCAGGGATAAGCCGCACAACACTGTCGATCACCGTCATCGCGGGTAGCTCCCCCCCAGTCAGCACATAGTCGCCCACACTCACCTGCTCGTCCACCAGGTTCACGATACGCTCATCATAACCTTCATAGCGGGAGCAAATGAAAATCAGGCCCCTGGTATCATCGGCCCAAGCTTGCGCGGTTTTTTGCAGCCACCTTTGACCGCGTGGGGTCATTAGTACTACCTTCGCAGACGGATCAGCCGCCTTGGCAGTCTCTACAGCAGCAAAAAGCGGCTCAGGCCTCAGCAGCATGCCATCACCGCCGCCATAGGGCGTATCATCCACCTGTTTTCTCGGACCAACCCCAAAATCACGCAGGTTGATTAGCGAAAACTCCACCGCTTTTTCTTTTTGCGCCTTCCACATCATGGACGTATTAAAAACACCTTCAAACATCTCAGGGAAAAGACTGATCACTTGCACTTTCTTTATCATCTGATCTATTCTAGCATATCCTTCTATTGATTAATATACGTTTTATGTTAAAGTATAAAATACGCACTACTCAAGGATGGGTTGACATGAACCAGCTCGCACGACTTACCACAGTCATCGACGCCTACGTTCAGGCGCGACAGACCGCCGGCAATCCGCTGGTCGGACAGGAGGAAGCGGATTTCAATTGGATCGCCGAGAACCTGGCGCGCGCCGACGCGCTCAGGCTGAAGAAGAAGTGGCTCAAATTTTACTTCCTCTATGGCCAGCTGCTCGGAGGAGCAACCGCCTTTATCGAGACCTACGTGCCGTCCGAGTACCGTCAGTAGCCATGTGTTGTTGCCGGGCCCGCTCGTACAACAACCAATTGTATTCACTTATGGATGCCATTGGTTATTAACCAAAAGATCCGCCCCTAAAAAGGCGGATCTTTTAGACATATAAGGCTCTCAAACCTGTGGTGAGGCTTGCTCGCATAGAGCTTTTCTCGCAGTCCATGTTCTGAACTGTTTATGATTATAGCATAGCGAGGTAAGCGTTTTCAACAAAATTTTTTGATGAAACCAAGCGAGGCAGTGCTCTATCTGCAAAGTTATATATCGAGGTCGTCGAGTTCTGCAAGCTCTTTACGAGACTTTTTTGCATACGAGGACTCATTATCCACATCTTCATCGGGAGAGTTTTTCGCTGACGTGTCATTTCCGCTGACTTCATCTGTTTCATCAGACGAAATCGTGTAGTTTTCACGCTCGTTGTCATTATTAACGATCTTGAGGTTGTAACGCGCATCGTTCTTGGTACCAAGCGCGCGTAAAAGCGTCCTGAGGCTTTGCGCAGTGATCCCCCGCTTACCAATCACGCGGCCAAGATCATCCGGGTGTACCGTAAGTGTCAAAAGGACGCCTTTTTCGTCGATAATCCTCTCGACGACGACGTCGTCCGGGTTACTGACAAGTGATTTTACGATGTATTCTACGAATTGCTGGTCTATGGTCATATGCCCTCCACCGTCGAGACGGGTATCCACTGATATCGTATTTTCATTATAGCATGCAGAAAATGCCCTAAGACGAGATAAAAACTCTCCAGCGAGGGAGAGTTTCTTATCAGAGTGATTATTCTTCTGTTGTTTCGGCGGGAGCTTCTTCGACTTGCTCTTCTTTTGGCTGGTTCCTGCGAAGTTTCTCGGCGTTTCGGATAGTCTTTTGCTTATCGCTCGTTGGTTGCTTGACCCAGCTTGGCAGCTTGACGCCAGCGTCCTTTAGCAGCTTGACGACGCGAGGGGTCGGCTGGGCGCCGTTATCAAGATATTTCTGCGCATCTTCTACCTGAATCTTAGCTTCTTTGGTGTGAGGGTTGTAGCTACCAACGTAGGTAACGACACGGCCGCTCGAAGGGTGGCGCTGCGCTTCCTGAACAGCCAGACGGTAGACAGGGTAGCCCTTGCGGCCGATACGTTGCAAACGAATTGCGAGCATATGAATCAAACTTCCTTTACTTTTATCGTAGACTTTTATTAGTTCTCGAATGATTTTACACTGTTTTGTTCTCGAAGTCAATCTGTTTTAAGGGGTATCCTATTGAGTTTGACCTTCACGCTTCGAATAGGCTTCGAGTGCGGCACGGGCGGCCTGCTGCTGCGCGATCTGCTTGCTCGGACCGTTGCCTTTACCCATCAGGATATCACCGACAAACACGCCTAGCGTGAACATTTTATCGTGATCGGGACCGACTTCCTCCAAAACTTTATATTGCGGCGTACGGCCGTCAACACGCTGCGACACTTCTTGCAAATGTGATTTTGGATCGCGCCAACTGCCACTCTCCAGAATTTGGTCTAGTTTTGAAAGAATATTCTTTGCGATAAAGCTTTCTGCGTCTTTGTATCCACGCTCCAGATATATCGCTCCAATAACCGCCTCGAATGCGTTGGCAAGAATTTGCTGGCGCGCCCGAAGACTACCATTCTTCTCGCCTTTGCTCATGCGAATTAATGACTCGTAGCCCAGCCTGTCCCCAGCTTCGCTAATGCTTTCAGTACGAACAAGTGCGGCGCGCCAACTCGTCAGGATACCTTCGGGTTCGGTGAAATTCTTGTACAGATAATCCGTTACGACAAGTTCAAGCACGGCATCACCCAGAAACTCCAGCCGTTCATTGTGCTCATTAACGCTTTTTTTATGTTCGTTCACATAACTTCGGTGTGTTAGTGCCGTAATCAGATAGTCAAGATTCTTGAACTCAAACCCCAGCTTATCACGTGCGAATTCCTGATACGGCGCAACCTGCATCCCACTCATTACAACTTCTCCTGGCGGATTTTTTTCATGGCAAGAAGCATTAGCTTGCCGATATCCTCATACTCGATTTCGTCCAACGCATCGTGGAATTTAAACCATTTGATGCCGTTCATCCACTCTTCTTTTTTAATAGCATCCGTATCACCCTTGGCCCGGACAAGGTAGATCTGTGTCGTCATCAGCACCAACTTGTCTATACGGCGGTAACGGAAATGGATTTTACCTAACCAGCCCAGAACTTCAACATCGTGAAGACCGGCTTCCTCGCCGATCTCACGTTTGGCGGTCTGCTGGGCGGTCTCGCCCTCTTCGATATGACCTTTCGGAATTGTCCAGCGATCTTTGGCGTCTTGAATCAGCAAAATTTCTACTTCACCGTCTTTATTGCGGCGAAATACGACGCCCCCGGCCGTCGGCTCACGAACGATCTCTTGAATCGAAGCCCGAGGACGTTTGAAATATTTTTTAAATCGTTCAAACTTCTGATTTTGCATCGGCAGGTTCTCCTTCAATCAGTGTGCGATAGGCAGTCCCGAGGACACCGTTCACAAACTTGCTTGAATTATCAGAACCAAACGCTTTGGCAAGCTCAACTGCTTCGTTGATCGCTACTTTGGGCGGAACAATATCAGCGAGGAAGAGTAGTTCGTAAAGCCCCATCCGAAGGATGGTGCGGTCAATGCGGGCAATCTGTTCAATCGGCCAATCAGGCGCAATTGGCTGAATCTTTGCATCCAGTTCAGCCATCTTTTCAATAACGCCGCTCGCGAGCCCCTTGACGAATTCCTTGTCCTCGATCGCAGATTCGTAACGTTCGAGGTTCCGTCCTAAGATTTCATCGATATCAGTCGAGGAATCTTCCGACCCCACTCGAAATTCATACTCGTACAGACTTTGCAGTGCAACGATTCGTCCCAGGTGACGGTTTGAAGCCATTGGTTTGGTTCTTTCTTTGGTGTTACGTGCTAACGAGGCTGCTATTTCTTAGCAGCGGTCTTTTTGACGACTTTTTTCGTCTCGGTACCGGACTTTGTCTTACCGGTTTCGTTCTTGGTAGTGCGGACTTTGACAGGCGATTTCGCGTTAACGCGGCGGGCGAGCTTCAACAGCAAGTGACTGCGGCGCAGGCCGGTCTTTCGCGGGCTGCTTTGCTTTTTAGGTTGTGCCATGAAAAGATCTCCTTTGTAGGTTGGTAAATAAACTTGAAGATATTATAACCGAGATAACGGTATTTCTCAAGCAGAAGTACAAACCCTTTTTTAGATAACAATATTAACCAAGCGACCCGGCACGTAAATGATTTTCTTTGGTTCACCGGAGACGAATTTCTGAACCGCCTCGTTTGATAATGCGCGCACTTTAACATCCCCTTCCGTACTATCGGCCGGAACGGTCAGCTTGGCCCGAAGCTTGCCGTTAACCTGAACGATGACGATGAGTTCATCGGTCTGCAAATATGCATCATCCCACTTCGGCCAGCCGTCGACATGGATCGTTGTGTCGTGGCCCAACTGCGACCACAGCTCCTCGGTGATATGGGGGGCAAACGGCGCCAGAACTTTCAACAAACTCTCGATAGCAAATGTCCAGGCGTCCGACGTGCCGATTCCACTTTCCTTAAGCTTATAGTAGCTATTGACCGCCTCCATCATAGTCGAAACGGCAGTATTGAATTTGTCGTTTTCGATATCGTCGGTTACTTTTTTAACCGTTTTATGGGCTATTTTCAGAATGTTTGTCGCTACTTTTTCATCTAATTCTACCGACTCTGCCTCTAGGTATTCCTGGGTAAGATTCCAGACACGATTAAGGAAGCGATAGGTGCCGGGAACACCGTTCGGGTCCCAGATGATCTCCTGTTCGTATGGCGCAGCAAACATTTCGTAGACACGCAGGCTGTCTGCGCCATAGCCGCTCTCCATGATCTCCATCGGATCGACGACATTGCCTTTGCTTTTACTCATCTTTTGGCCGTCCGACGCCAGCACATAGGCGTTATACATCATGCGCTTAAATGGCTCAGGATGTGACACCAGGCCCAGTTTATAGAAGAAACGCTGCCAAAATCGCGAGTAAAGCAAATGTGCCACCGCGTGGTCAGCACCGTTATAGAAGTCAACAGGACTCCAATGGGATTCGACTTCCGGATTCCACGCCTGCTTGGTATTAAAGGGATCGATGTAGCGGAGGAAATACCAGCTGCTACAGGCATATCCGTCCATCGTATCGGTCTCGCGCTTTGCTGGTCCGCCGCACGTCGGGCAGGCTGTATTAACCCAGTCCTCAACTTCGGCCAATACCGATGTCGCGCCTCCTCGAGGCTTAAAATCATCCACATCTGGTAAAACAACGGGGAGTTGATCATCCGGAACAGGAACCGCACCGTCCTTTTCGCAGTGAACGATCGGAATCGGCGCACCCCAATAGCGCTGGCGGCTAATCAGCCAATCGCGCATTTTATAGGTAACTTTGCTGCGGCCAACGCCTTGCTGCTCCAGCCACGCCACGATTTCCTCGCGGGCCTCTTCGGTACGCATGCCGTCAAACGTACCCGAATTGATAAGGATACCTTCGCCGTGATACAGCGGAGCCTGGTATCGTTCACCCTTGTCATAGGCTTTCGCCGCGTGGCGGGCGCGCTCGATACCCTCCATCCAATGGTCAGCACCGCCATCGGGGTTTGTGCGCTCCCGAAGGCCCTCGACCGTATCCCAATAGACTTCAAAGTCTTCGTGGGCCTCTAGATCAGTCTCGCCCTGGTCACTGGCATTAATGATTGCTAAGAAATTATAGCCCTTGGAGCGCCGGTTACTTTGCTTATTGCTGTTAAAGTAGTACGAATACACTGGCGCACCAAGCGGAATCATCGCTTCAACCTGGGCAAATCCGGCTTCCTCGCGAAGTTCACGATACGCAGCGTGCTCAAAGGTTTCGCCCTCCTCGCGGCCGCCCGCCACTAACCATCCGCGGTTATTGTGTCCATTTTTAAGCCCCATGAATTTTTTAGTATTAGGATCGTAACCGATAACAACGACGCCTTCTACCTCTTTAGGGTCCGGCAGTTCATCGCCAAAGTCCTGGGCCACGACGTCCTTAACAGAAATTTTAAATTTCTCAGCAAACGCAAAATCCCGCTCGTCATGCGCCGGCACCGCCATGATCGCACCGGTCCCATAACCGGCCAGCACATAGTCAGCCAACCAGATCGGAATGCGTTCTCCGTTGACCGGATTAATTGCATAGCTACCCGTAAACACTCCTGTCTTTTCACGGGTTTCGTTCATACGCTCGATCTCGGATTTACGAGCCGATTCGGTGATATACGCTTTAACCGCCGTCTCAGTATCGGCCGTTGCTAATGTTTTTACCATCGGATGTTCGGGAGCAAGCACCATAACGGTCGCGCCGAACAGCGTGTCCGGACGGGTGGTAAAGACGGTAATTGTCGCGTCGCGGCCATCGACCTTGAAGTCAACTTCCGCACCTACGGATTTACCGATCCAGTTTTTCTGCATTACCTTGACAGAGTCGGTCCAGTTGAGGTCGTCCGTTGCTTCCAGAATTTCATCTGCATAAGCAGTGATGCGGAAAAACCACTGTTTTAGGTTCTTTTTAACAACCTGGTTGCCACAGCGCCAGCACTTGCCGCCCTCGACCTGTTCGTTCGCAAGCACCGTTTGGTCGGTCTCGCACCACCACTGGGGGCTTTCCTTTTGATAGGCGAGGTCATGCTCATAAAGCTTATTAAAAATCCACTGCGTCCATTTGTAGTACTCGGGGTCGGCCGTGCTCACCTCCTTCGACCAGTCGTAACTGAATCCCAGGCGTTTTAGCTGTTTTTTAAAGTTAACTTTCGCATCATCATGGGCATCACGCGGTTTTTTGCCCACTTTGATAGCGTAGTTCTCGACCGGCAAGCCAAAAGAGTCCCAGCCGATAGGATGGTAGGCTGCGTAACCTTGCTGACGCTTCGCGCGGACCTTAATGTCGCTGAACTGATAAGTACGACCATGCCCGATATGAATCCCGGCGCCAGTGATCCCTGGGAGCATGCTAAATCCGAAATACTTAGACTTTGAATGGTCGGAAAGATCGAGAGCATAGGTACCATCTTGCTCCCACTTCTCCTGCCATTTCTGTTCTATTTCTGTCGGATTGTAGCGCTTCATGTGTGTAAGTATACCAGATATTCACCCCTGATACATCAAGCGCGGCCTATTTGAATTTTGAGAAAAACTCTTCTTTTACCGCCATCCACTGCGGGGATTGCCGCACCAAGACAAGGTCCTCATGCATGAGGCATAGTACTTTTACCGCCTCTTCAAGGTAGCCGCCATTTTGGGAACCTTTTGCTAAAATAGCCGCGCCCGGTTCGACGACGCTTCGGGCAAAACCGCCCGCATCGATCGCGCTCTTAAAGCTCTTTACCTGGCAACCGCGTGCCCGGGCGGCAGGCGCCAGATACTTTTCCGCCTCGTCGCCAACAGTTATCACCC
>JALRBM010000008.1 GCA_023257755.1 Candidatus Saccharimonadia bacterium
GTCGGCGCCGAAGAAGACAGCATCACCATCTTTTGCCCCGGTCTTTTCCTGGATTGACGCCAACTCACTTTCGGAAAGGAACTTGGCGATCGGTGATTTTACCTCGCCATTTTCGTAGGTAATATAGGCAAGCCCGCCAGCGCCTTCGCTTTTGGCGATGTCGGTAAAGCCGTCGATCTGCGAACGAGATAAGCCAGCACCACCTTCGACGCGGATCGCTTTGACTGCACCACCCGACTTAATCGTGCCAGAAAACACGCCAAAGCCAGTTTCTTTTAGTTCTTCAGACAGGTCGATCAGCTCCATACCAAAACGAAGGTCGGGCTTGTCCGAGCCGTAGCGCTCTATGGCTTCACGGTACGGGATCCGCGGCACGTCGGCCGCGACCAGTTCTTTGCCGGCAAAATCAGTCACCAAGTTCTTAATAAGCGGCTCCATGGTGCGGCGAACCGTCTCGCCGTCTTCGATAAACGACATTTCAAGGTCCAGCTGATAAAACTCACCGTACAAACGGTCGGCACGGGGATCCTCATCGCGGAAGCAGGCTGCAATCTGGTAGTAGCGGGGCACGCCGCCAACCATCAAAAGTTGCTTGAACTGCTGTGGAGCCTGCGGCAGTGCGTAGAATTTTCCCTCGTGGAGGCGCGACGGGATAAGGAAGTCGCGGGCACCCTCGGGGCTGGAGTTAGCAAGGATCGGCGTCGCGACCTCCACAAAGTCATGTTCGTCCATGTAGGCGCGCATGACCTTGTAGTATTCGGAGCGTTTTTTCAGCGTTTCCTGCATTTTTTGGCGTCTTAGATCGAGATAGCGGAACTTCAACCGCAGCTCTTCGCTCGCTTGCGGCGCCTCGGGCTGGATTGGGATAGGCAGCGCCTCAGAACGGTTAAGCACGGTAATCGAGGCGGCAACGATCTCAATGTTGCCGCTTGGCAAGTTCGGATTTTTCAACCCTTCCTCGCGCTCCTTGGCTTCGCCTTCGACCGATATCACGAATTCATCGCGGATGTGTTCGGCAAGCTCGAAGGCTTCGGCCTGGTCGGGCTGGACGACGATTTGAATAAGTCCGGTATGGTCGCGGAGATCAATAAAAATCAGGCCGCCATGGTCGCGTCGGGTATTCACCCAGCCACTTACGGTAACAGGTTGTCCAATACGCGCTGGAAGTTCTTTTACTAGTGTTCGCGTCATAATTATTCCTCGTTAGTGTAGTGATGCGGCTTCTCCAGGGTCGATAGCTAAAAATTCGCCGGTCTTTAGCCGACCCGGGGATTGCTGTCATGGTTAGCTAGCCGCTCGATCATTGAGGTTATTTTACCACTGTTACAGGCTTTGCGCTAGACGTCCTCGCGCTTTTCAGGGTGGTTATTGCCGCGCGGATTGCGCTTTGCGACGGCACGCAGATCGTTATGCAGATCAAATTCATCGATGATCTTGCGGCCTAGTAACGTCTCGATTACATCCTCTAACGTCAGGATCCCGACGGTTTCGCGGAACTCGTTTACGACGACGAAGAGATGGTGGTGGGTGCGCAGAAACGCCGCCAGCGCGTGCCCAAGCGTTTGGTCCTGATGAATATAGAAAACGCGCGGTTCCATCGCTTTCTCGACGGTCGTGGATCTGCGCCCCCCGTCGATCGTTAATAGGTCCCGGATATGCAACACACCGACGACATGATCAATATCGCCATCTATGACCGGAAAACGGCTATGGCCTGTTTTGTGCAGGTCGTCGAGCACTAAAGGACCAAGATGCTCCTTCTTACTAATACTATCAATCACGCCGCGAGGAGTCATGATTCGGCTAACCAGCTGCGTGTCGAACATCAGGCTGTGTTCGATCAGCTTTTTCTCGTCCGGAGACAGAACCGTGCCAGATGTAGCGACAAGATGCAGCAGCTCCTCGCGGGAATCCACGCGCGTCGTTGATACTTCAGGGGAAACGTTACGAAGAAGTCGAATAAAACGGGAAAAACGATGAGTGAACCTTAAGATATACGGCTCGTATTTGTCGTACAGCCTTTGCGACTGCTTTTTTGGGAAAGGAAGTGTAGCGATTGCCGCATATTCAAGTGCAACGAGTACGCCAATAATAACGCCAAGGAACCACCCGAACGTTGCCACGCTGACGAGGACAAAAATAACCAGCAACAGTGCACCTACGACTTTTTGCAGCGAAATAACGTCGCCAAGCAAATCTTCTCGCGCCACCTGCTCAGATGCGGCACTATCGCCTCCCTTGCGGCGACGCTCGAGTTCAAATCTGCTGAGTGGACTTCGGCGCGGCACTGCTCCGCTGACAAGTATCAACAGGACGAACACCAGCAGACATACCATAGCCATAACCGTCATATATCACCCATTGTACCCTAGAAGGCCGGGTTGCCGAAGCACATGGTTTATCCTACACTAAGTATAGTAATCATAAGGAGTTTTATAGGTGAGTAAAAAGGCATGGATTATCTTTGCGACTGTTTGCATCGTACTACTGGGTGGACTGGTATATCTTTCCTCGAAAGACCGCGTGAATGTCAGCGACATTGATGCAGCTAAGGTACAAAAAGGCGACGAACGATCTGGCAATATAGCCGACAGGGTCTATGGAAAGGCCGATAGCAAGGTGGTCCTGATTGAATATGGCGACTTCCAGTGTCCTGGATGTGGCGCGGCTTTTACAACGGTGACATCCCTCAAGGAAAAATATAAGGACCAACTGGCATTTGTCTTCCGCAACTTCCCTCTTGCCTCGATTCATCCTAACGCTCGGGCAGCGGCCGCGGCGGCCGAAGCGGCAGGCCTCCAGAACAAATATTGGGAGATGCACGACAAGCTGTACGAGAACCAGAACAGCTGGGGAAGCGTCGCGTCTAACGAACGGACGAATGTCTTTGCGGTGTACGCCCAGGAACTGGGATTAAACGTCGATCGCTTCAAGACCGACCTGGCGGGCGAAGCAGTCAACAAAAAGATCAACTTTGACCAGGCGCTAGGTAAAAAGCTTGGGGTAAGTGCCACGCCGACCTTCTATCTTAACGACAAGAGGCTCGATTCTATCCAGGCTGCCGATGGAGGGGTCGACCCGGACAAGCTTGAAAAAGCCATTACTGATGCACTGAAACAAGCAGGCGTCGAGCTTCCAAAAGAATAGAAAGTCAGGAAACGAAAAGCCGCCCCGGTGCCTTGGGGCGGCTCGTTTTTTGCTTTTGGATGAAGTCCCTCGGGGAGGAGCTTCAAGCTAATGTGCGATATACAGTTGCCATTCGGCAGGCACCACATCCACTGCAATCTTTTTGCTTCGAGACGAAACAAATTCGACAGCTATTGGCATGTGTTTTTGTACTCCTTGTACTATATGCGTAGCCCAGGCGCGCTTCGACCTTTAATGATTACATGGCGCTCAGGCACATGAATTAGAGTAGCAAACGTATATACACACGTCAAGCACATCGCCACTCCGTGGCGCTTATGTTTCTACTATACGGAAATTAACCCCTCATTTGCAAGGATTTTAATGTAGGATTATTTACTACGCTATTAGAAAATGCCGCGCTTCTTTGCTAGTACGTAGACCGTGACAACGACCAGGATCGTAAAGGCAACGACCGCCCCATAGGCCCACGGCTCTTCGGCAAAAGGCAGATTCAGATTCATCCCGTACATCCCGTAAAAGACATTTGGAAGCGTCACGAGCAGCGTTAAGACGGTCAGCGTCTTCATACGCTGGTTCAAGGTATTATTCGCGATCGTACTGTAAGCATTTCGGATACTGGTAATGCCCTGACGGTGACTGTCGATCGCCACAAGAAGTTGCCTGACGTAAAGGACGATGTCCTCAACAGCTTCGGCATCTTTTCCCCTCTCCAGTGTCTCATGGAGTCGCTGGGCGACGACTAACATACCGTTTAGATTAAGCCTGTATTCGTTCAAGTTGTCTTCAACGGTAACAAAACGAATAAAATCCTGGTTTGTTACCTCGTGGGTGCGAAGCCGCTGGCCCGTGTCGTGGATAACATGCGACGTATGAACCATCAACTCCTGATAGTCGCTGATCACCGCGGCAAATGTCCCAAGCAGCAGGCTGGTTGTGTCAGCCGCCTCCAGGTCGGCATGGGGTGTGGCAAGTTTATGACCGTCGGTCGAGACGGCAGAAACGCTTACAAAGACCGTGCCCTTCTTGGCAAGGAGTACCGGAGCGGTCATCACCTGACCGTGCTTCGTGCGCCACGCCGTCCTGACGAAGACATATAGTTCCTCGCCACGCACTTCGACTCGGGGGAGCTCATCCTTGTCGAGCACGTCGCGCAGGGTACTAAGCTGCAGGCCATATGTATCGGCAAGCGTGTGCAGGTCTTCCTTCGTAACAAGTTCACCATGCACCCACGTGTTTTCCCGGGGCGCCACTTCGACTCTCTGGAACTCCTCCCGCACGCTATGACGGACGTAATACTTCAACATACATAAGCAGTATAGCGTGTTTTATCAGGAGAGGCTACTGTTCGCTCGGTGTGTTGCGGATCGTTATCCCGGCCATAATAAGGTCACCAGTCACCATCAGGGAAGGAGCATTTTTATCCGTCTCCTGACTGGTGCGGTCGTCGGTTCCGGCCATGACATTATTGACCTTATTCTTAATAACCACGTTCTTTGGAACGATTATTTCGACGCCTCCCCAAAATCCAAAGACTTCGACGACGGCATTCGTATCAAACGT
>JALRBM010000065.1 GCA_023257755.1 Candidatus Saccharimonadia bacterium
TTTCGAGACACCATGCAAATCGGTCGTTGCTTTTCAAAATCCTCTTTAGCCGCCTTGCGCGAACTTATAATCGAGGCTGCAATGACCACGATACCAATCAGTCCCGCGAACACTTCGGCGATCTCCAAAAAGATACCAAGAAGAAGCGTAAACGCCAGTATCGCAATCACATAATGGGCACCGTGCTCCAGATAGCGATACGTATGGAGTACCTTACGACGGACAATAAATAACGTTAGTGACCGTACCCAAAGCGCGCCGATTCCAAGACCTGCAGCAATCAGCACCACATCTTTGGTGATAGCAAATGCCCCAATCACCCCGTCCAGACTGAAGCTCGCGTCCAAAACCTCAAGATAAATGAATGAACTAAAGCCGGCTAGGGCAACCTGACGGGCTGTTTGGCGACCGGCATTTTTCTTGGCCCGCTCGTATTGAAGCGTGAAGAGCTCTGACGCACCGTGGACGATGAGGTATGTCAAAATACCAACACCACCCGCGATCAAAACCTCCTGGGGGTGCTTGTTGGCAGGAAGCGCAACGATCACCAGGAGTACTCCCGAAGATACAACGGCATGCAGCCATTTACGGCCGACGAGCTGCATGGGCTCCTCGAGCTTTGTGAACCAATGGACGATCTTTGCCGGATCAAAGAAGAAGTGTAGCGCAAGCATCAGCAGGAACATACCGCCGAATGATGCAATACTAGGGTGCGCCTCGTGAAGAACGTCAGCGTATTGCTCGGGGTGCTTTAGCGCCAGGTCGACAACCTCATTCCACCCCAGGCCGGCCGAGAACATAACGATAAGAACCGGGAATACCAGTCGCATTCCAAACACGGCGATAAGAATACCGACCGTCATAAACATCTTTTGCCAAAACGGCGTCATTTTCATGAGAACGCGGGCATTGATGATAGCATTATCAAAGCTGAATGTCAGTTCAATTACCATCAACATCAAGGCGACGATAGCTGCCTCCCACCCAAGGTACCCTAATACCAGACCAAGGACAGTCAGAGTAAGAATCGTGGAGACAAAGAAAATTCTAAAAGGGGAGTGAGAATGGAAAAGTGATGACATAACTTATTCAAGTATACTGTTTTTTGCCCGTTTAGAAATAAAAATACGCCCTATAGTGGGCGTATTTTTTACATCTTCGTGGTTAACGGCTGAGCCAAGCGTCCAGTAGGCCGCGGCGGCTAGCATACCAGTAGCCCGCAGAGGCAACCAGCGCACCGATACCAAGCCCACCACTAATGAAGTCCATTGGGCCAGTCTTTGGCAGTTCAGGAACCGCAGGCGCACATCGAGCATCGCCTACGGGCAGCGATGGGTTGTGAGGACACATCTCTTGGCCAATCTCAATCGCTACCTGACAGTCGTCAGTCTTTACAGCTTGCCCTTCCTCGCCGGTTTGGAAATAAAGCGTAGCTTTAGCAGTGTACGATCCGCTTGATGGGTAGGCGTGTGTCACCGATCCAAGTTGGTCGGGAGTAACGCCTTGGCGACCCTGACCGTCACCGAAGTCAAAGTCTACTTTTTGCAGCGTCGCGTCGCCGCTCGTAGTGTATTTCAGGTCAAAGGCATATGAGCGGTCTTCTTTTTTGATCACACGCGCCGTAAGACTTTCACAAGCATAGGCCGCTTCCGACTTTACAGGGACCTTCACCTGGCACTTGTTATCGGTAACTTGTTTGATCTGATCACCAACTTTCACGTCTACGACCACCTTGGCAACATATTCGCCGGGCTGGGCATAGGTGTGGTTGATGATGTTCGATTGGCTGGTCTCGCTTTTGCCATCTCCAAAGTCGTAACGGTATCCTACGATCGTCGCACCATTTTCTGCCGTTGCTGTAGCAGTGAATTTATAGGTATTCCGGTTAATCTTGTCGCCCGTAAGGCTGACGCACTTGTAGCTTGGCTTTGGGACGTGAACCTTCACACCGCGCACTGGATTACCACACGAGGTAAGGATAGCGGCGACAAACTCGCCGTTTCCGTCAAGGAAGACGAACGCTGTGATCGACTGGCTTCGGAACGCGCTACTATTTGGCGTCTCGTAATACTCATTACCAGCGATGTTTATCTTGGTGCTTCCGGAAAAGATATTCTGACGTCCGATACTACTTGCACCGGTCGCTACCGTTCTGCCACCTACGGTTACGCGGCCGTCTTTATGAACTTCACCCATTTGAGCGCCGTCAAGCATGCCTGCCGATACGCCGTAGTGCGCATAGATATTCTTAAGGTCCGCCTGTGAATTATATTTATTCTTCAGCTCGTTGACGTCAACGGCACCACACTTAATGATCGCGTTATTATCGCAGTCACGCGGCAATGCGGCCTGGGACGTACCGCCAAACACACTTAGCATTAATACTCCGCCCAGTACCACCGCAAATGCGGCAAGTGCCATATATAATCTCTTCCTCACTGTCACCATCTCCCTTGCTCCCACCAGCGCTCCACACTGTTATTAATCAGTATAGTATCACCGATTTTTAATAGCGTCAATTTTATAGGTGATGTATTTTTTAGGCTACGTACCATATCCTAAGTTTGATATACTGTCATATATGAAACAGTTGAGCCTCACCAAGCCCCACGCGATTATCATGGTGGGCATCCCTGGAAGCGGTAAGACCTTTTTTGCCGAAAAATT
>JALRBM010000067.1 GCA_023257755.1 Candidatus Saccharimonadia bacterium
TTTTTTTGCAGCAGCTGGTTCATCTTATATAATTATAAGCGATGAACGGTCAAAAGTTAGAACAAGCAGCGACAACACTAAGGGATCAAGGCAGGGGCTACGAAGCAGCCAGGACTTACCAGCAAGCCAAAGCCGCCTATCTGGAGGCAGGAGATGCAGTCCGCGCTGCTGGTATGCAACATATGACAGGGGTGGCGTACAAAATAGAAAATGACATCGACGCCTCTTTACCGGCACTTGACGCAGCGATCAAAGATTACCAATCAGCAGAGGATCCTTTTGGGCCAGGCCGCGTCGAACGGGATATCGGCATCATGTATGAATACCGCGACGAGCTGGATGCAGCACAGGAGCACCTTCAAAAAAGTAAGGAGCTTCTAGAGGCTGCCCCGGAAAACGCCACGACAGCGAACGGCGAAAAGCGCGACGCTGAACTGGGAATTACCCTTGCAAAACTAGGACTTGTCGCCATACGTTTTTCGAACTTCGACGAAGCCGAAAATTACATTATGGACGGACTTGCTGCCATCAGGAAAGCCGGCCATCCGTTCTATGAGATGACGTCGCTGATGCATCTGGCGTCGGTGTACTTTGCTACCGAACATTACGGCCGGATGCTTGCCAATCTGGAGGCAGCACTCGGACTGATTTATGAATATAACATGCAAGATGCTCAGACCCGACGGCTAGCACAGATCTGGGGTCTGATGGCGCATGGCTACTTGCACTGCGGGAATCCCGAAACCGCAAAGCGATTTGCATTAAAATCGTTTGCAGTGATCGAGGGGCTAAGTAGCGAAGCGGCCGGACCAGTCCAGAAGGACATTCAGGCCGATACGCTAAGACAAGCGCTTGCCATCCATTAGAAGTCCACTTGCAAGCCTCTTGAAAACTTGCTTCAATGAAATAAACAGCAAGGGGGCATATGACAGCTATCATTGAAACAAAAGGGCTCACGAAACGCTACGGCAACGCAGCCGCCCTTGACGGACTTGACTTGACCGTCCGAAAAGGTGAAGTACTCGGCTATCTGGGGCCGAACGGCGCCGGTAAAACCACGACGATTCGTCTTCTTTTAGGGTTGATTAAACCTTCGGACGGACAAGCGTTGCTATTTGGAGAACCGGCTTCGGCAGATCCAGCCGGCCTGCATAAAAAAATCGCCTACGTCCCTGGTGAAACGAGCTACTGGCCTACTATGACCGGTGCGGAAACTTTGCGCTTTCTCGCCAACATACATGGCAGCGTAGATCATGAGTACGAACAGGAACTTATTAAAAAATTTGGCTTTGACCCAGATAAAAAAGTTCGCAACTATTCAAAGGGAAACCGGCAAAAGATCGCCCTGATCGCTGCCCTTGCCAGCCGGGCGGAGCTTTTGATCTTTGACGAGCCAACCAGCGGGCTCGACCCCGTCATGGCGAAAGTATTTCGAGATGAAGTACGAGCGGCCAAACAAAACGGGCAGACTATTTTCTTATCATCCCATATTCTTGAGGAAGTCGAAGAGTTATGCGACCGCGTCGCCGTTCTCCGGCTTGGACGTCTGGTTGAAATCGGAACACTTGACGAATTGCGGCACCTCTCGGCTCTTACCGTAGAAGCCTCGTTCAAGGCGACACCTCCGGATATCTCCCACGTCAAACATGTCAGCAACATAGAGATCAGGGGCAATCGCCTTCGCTGTAATGTGAACGGCCCTATTTCCGACCTACTTTCTACGCTCGCAAAAGCCCAGCCGGTCAGTCTTTTAAGCCGGAAGCCATCGCTTGAAGAGCTCTTTCTTGCGCTCTACGACGAGGATAAAAAGTGACCCGCGCTGCATCGGCCAAACATTTATCGGTAAGGGTAGCATTATGGCGTTTAGGCATCCGTCAAAGTTTGAAGGGCGCGCTGGTTGTGGGAGTACTGGTCGGCTTCATGGCCGTTGTCCAGGGCCTGGCGTTCGGAAGCACTTACCCGGATGAGAAATCGCGCCAGGCATTTGCCACTACGATGGAAAGTGCACCGGCACTCGGCATACTGTATGGTGAAACAAAGAACCTGGCTTCCAGTGCCGGTTATATGGTCTACCGTACCGTACCGATCATGGCGCTCGTCGTATCAGTTTGGGCACTTTTGACAACCACCAAACTTCTTAGAGGCCAGGAAGAAGACGGGCGCTGGGAAGTTGTCGCTGCAGGTAGTACGACCCCCAGGCAAGCCAGTATGCTCACCCTGCTTGGCTTTACCACGTCGTTTTTCACCGCTTTCCTCGTAGCTGCTCTTATACTCATCCTCGCCGGCAGTTTCCCCGAACTAAGCACCCAACCGTCAACCAGCATCTTCATAGCAGCAGCGATTTTTCTTCCTGGTCTTCTGTTCGCCGCGGCAGGAGTGCTGACAAGCCAACTGGCTATCACAAGGCGGCGTGCAGCAATGTATGTCCTTGTTCCTCTCCTTACCTTTTTCGGCCTCCGCTCCATTGCAAACACCATTCCCGACTGGTACTGGCTAAAAAACGTAAGCCCTTTCGGCTGGTCAGATATGATAAATCCCGTTCTCGACCCTATGCCTGTGTGGCTATTACCAGCACTGCTTTTATCACCCCTTCTGACGGGAGCCGGCATTTACCTGATCGGAAAACGAGACTATGGGGCTGGGTTTATTGCCGAGGCAACAAAAGCAGCGTCACGCCTCTTTCTACTTCGCTCTGCGCTTGGACTAGGGCTGCGTCAAAACCTGAGTCTCTATGTCGGCTGGAGTGTAGCGACGCTTGCCATTAGCGTGCTCGTAGCCAGTATTATGGGAATCGCCGCAGAGGCGGTTGCCGAATCCCCCAATCTTGGCGCATTCATCGGACAGCTGGGCGGGTCAACCAACGACCTGAAGATTGCCTTTCTCGGAGCCGGCATGGTATTTGTTACCATTGCCCTACTGATCATGGCCACGGCAAGCATGTCCAGTATCCGCAAAGATGAAGCAAAAAACTACCTGGATACGTTACTTGCACAGCCCGTCAGGCGCAGCCACTGGCTTGCTGGTCGCCTGTTTCATATCCTCGTCGCCACCGCTATCATTTCAATGGCTTGCGTTCTTTCAACCTGGGCCATCGCGGGAGCGCAAGGTATCACACTCAATCTTTGGACGATGATGCAAATCGGCATTGCACTTATGGGAACGGTGATCTTTTTACTCGGCTTCGGTGTTCTTTTGTTCGGCATCGCTCCACGCTTCGCAGTAATCGGCATGTATAGCCTGATTGCTTGGTCCTTCGTGATTGATATCCTCGGGTCAGTCATCACCCTGCACGAGATCATCGTTAAAAGCTCGCTCTTTCATTATGTTCCCGTTAATGCCGCCAAAACACCAGACTGGGGAATATTTATCCTGCTAGTACTGTTCGGGATAGCACTGGCCGGGGTTGGTATTGCCGCCTTTTCAAAGCGAGATATCGTTACCGAGTAGTGCTATACGGACAATATGCCAACTAAAACAACTGAAGAATTCAGCGTTAGCGGCGAGGAGCTGCTTGCCAAAGTTAAGTCACTGATTAACGAAGGAAATATCCGCCGTCTTATTATTAAGGATGAAAAGGGTAAAATACTCGTCGAATTTCCATTGACCATCGGCGTCGTCGGGGCAATCCTTGCGCCAGTCCTTGCAGCGGTAGGTGCTATTGCAGCGCTTGTGACGAAGTGCACGATTGTCGTCGAACGCCGCCAAGAAAAATAGCAGCTCGCTAGGCTCCTGCAGCCGCCCCGATTTTGACTTTTGCCCGGCACTCGTCTGTATGGTAAAGCAAGTCGGGATTTTGTTTACAGAATAAACAGATTAATACTAGATCATTACAATTTGCGAAGGCGCAATTTTCATAATTATTCGTCGGGCCTTGGCAGTGGGTACATTCGCCTATGACTTTGGTATTGTCACTGAAATCAACCTTCATGCGGTCATCAAAGACATGCAAGCTACCTTCCCATAGCCCATCATCACCATATGTCTCGCCATACTTCACGATGCCGCCGTCGATTTGATACACTTCCTTAAAGCCACGGTTTTTCATCAAGCTAGAGAGAATTTCACAGCGGATACCGCCGGTGCAATAGGTAACAACCGGTTTGTCTTTTATGTGATCATACTTGCCGCTTTCAAGTTCCTTAATAAAATCGCGGCTTGTCCGGGTATCCGGCACAACGGCGTTTTTGAACTTACCAATTTTTGCTTCGTATGCATTACGCCCGTCAAAGAACACCACTTCGTCACCACGTTCCTCCACAAGCTTATGAACTTCCTTCGGTTTGATGTGCTTACCGCCCCCGACAACACCGTTTTCATCTACCCTCAGTTCATCGGCTGCATCGAACGCAACGATTTCGCTTTTTGTCTTGACACTCATGCGCGGAAAATCCTCGCGGCCACCTTCACTCCATTTGAAAACGGTTCCCTTGAAGCCGGCAAACTCCTTCGTTGCCTTTATGTACTTTTTTAGATCCTCGATATCGCCACCGACCGTACCATTGATTCCATGAGGCGAGATTAGAATCCGCCCTCGCAGGTTCAGGCTGTCGCAAAGCGTTTTTTGCCACAACTTCAGCGTCTCCGGATCACGAATCGGAGTAAATTTGTAGTAAAGGAGGATCTTTTGCATCAGCAGTGTATTATACGACATCTCCTCTGTTAGAGCAATGTCTGGGGCCGCTGGCTGCTTCATGTGTTTGACCAATCACCGCCCCTCTTGTTACACTTAAAGAACTATGATCACCTACATATAGCGTGATCCTCTACTCGTATACGTTCGGACGAGCCGGACCGCTAGCGACTGCACCAACAAAAAGAGGAAGGATTTATCGTGGGTACAAATAAAAAAACACTGGAGCTTTACTGGCAACAGGTGAGAAAACACCGTGTCAGCTTTTTAATCATGCTGATTCTTATCCCGGTCGGCTCGCTCCTCATCGATACCGCGCTGCCCTTTTTCTTAAGCCTTGCCATTGGTGCACTCGCAGAACAAAAGCTCGAGACGCTTTACCCATTTTTGGTCGGTGCGGGTGTCGTAGGGCTTCTAGGCGCAGCGGCAAACCTCCTCGGTTTTCGGGCGATGGTCCACCACGAAGCCAAAACACTCGCCAACCTGCGCGAACATACGTTTGTCAGCCTGATCAAGAAGGATAACGGCTTTTTCGTCAACCAAAAAATCGGAGCCATGACCAGCCGCTATATCGATTACGTTCGCAGCGAGGTGACGCTTCAGGATCTCTTTATCATCCGCACGCTCGGATTCATTCTCTCTGTCGGAGGAGGCATCATCATCCTTGCTCTAGAATCGTGGCTCGTTGCACTTATCGTTCTTGGTCTTATCGTTGCGCTTGCCCTGCAAATCCGCTGGAGTTCAAAAAAACGCGCACCGTGGCGTCATGAACGCAAGGAGTTGGTGTCTGAAATTCACGGCCAAGTTGCCGACACCCTGACGAACTACGCCATCGTTAAAGCGTTCGCAGGCGAAACCCGAGAAATCGCCCAGCTCCAAAAGAAGACCCGAAGATTCGAGGATATCTATAAAAAGGACATTGGATTTATGGCGACAGAAGGCTCACTGCGCGTGGCTCTGATGGTCATCATACAGGTGATTGCCATTGTCGTGGCGGTTCACCTCGTACAAAACGCTGCCCTTTCAGTTGCGACCGCTATCTTTATGCTCGCCTATCTGCAACGCATCGGATCGCAGTTATTCGTGCTCGGCGATATCATTTACGGATACGACCAGGCCTTTCTTGATGCCGCCCCGATGACGGAAATGTTAAGCCAGGACGTTAAGGTCAACAACGATAAAGCGGCGACGAAGCTTGACGTGTCCCATCCGGTTATCGAATTTGACCAGGTTTCTTACCGTTACGATGATGCCTCGAATAACGTGCTAAAAAGCATCAATCTCACTATTCCAGCGGGTCAAAAGGTAGGCCTGGTTGGACATTCGGGTGCTGGCAAGACCACGATTACCCACTTGCTTCT
>JALRBM010000043.1 GCA_023257755.1 Candidatus Saccharimonadia bacterium
GTATTAGCTACGTTTCGTTGCGATAATCACGCGGTGGGCGCTATTTGGGCTATCAGTGTCGAGATATCCTCTTGTCGCCGCTTCCCAGGCTTCGTCCCGCGCGCTCAAGAGAACGGCCTCAAACCCGTGTTGCTTCAGCCATTCTAACATTCCCTGGTGATACGCATATTCCGGCGTCAGGAAGGAGTTGACGACCAGGCGTCCGCCCTCTTTCAAGACGCGGGCCGCTTCTTTTAGAATAGCCTCCCTAGCTTCTCCCAGTTCTTCTATGATGTGATATCCCCGACCACCTTCCGAAGCGACCGCGGGCTCACCAAAATAGCGGAGCACGGGCTTGTCGCCTATCGGCGTTCCAGCCGGAATTTTCGGTGCAAGAAGCGGGTCGCTGAAAATATTCGCGGCGAGTAGTTCATCGACCGACTGATCCGGCAAGGGTAACGCGCGGGCATCAGCGGTGAGAAAATCAACCGTCGGAAGATGTGCGGCACGACCACCGTCCGTTGCTTGTCGAATACTCTCTACGGGTGATAAGGTGCCGAGACCGCCTTCTTGATATGCCAGGCCACTGTCAATGCCCAGGTAATAATCGTCTTCGCCAAATCTCATCCTGGTATCATAGCCGACGGTATATCCGACGCCGATTTCAACGTAGAGCTTGCCGTTGAATACCGGCTCCTTCTCGGGGGCCGAAGGGTACGCCTCACCTCTATTTGCTGCCACGCGTCGTTACCCATTCAGAAAAGGTATCCATGTACTCGCCTAATCGGCGCATATCGTCATCGCTCATCCTGCCATCTTCATCAAAACGTTCGGCCGCTGAGTTGATATGCACCTCCGGCTGCCCCATGACGTTCATATTCAAGAAGGCGGCGATATGGCGAAAATCAGCCTGTACGATCGCCCCGCTGACATGATGGAGCCCGGCTCCCACTACCCCGGCAGGCTTACCGTTAAAAGCGCTGTCACCATACGGCCGGGATATCCAGTCCAAAGCGTTTTTCAGAACGCCCGGCAAGCTGCGGTTGTATTCGGGCGTTATGACGAGAATACCGTCCGCCTGCCTTACGATATCCTTTTGTTTTTGTACGACTGCCGGGTAATCGGCTTCAAGATCCTGATTATAAAGCGGCAGGTTCAGATCGATATACTGAAATTCCATATCGTCCGGCTTCACCGACTCCAGGTTTTTCGCCAGCATTTTATTAAATGATTTCTGTTGCAAACTCCCGACAAAGACGGCGATTTTCATCATCATTTCCTCTTCTTAATTTATTTACTATAAAAAGTATAGCATATCGAGATATCTCGTTGAGCTAGTCTGCTGTCCGTGCGACGCGGTCATGCACCGCGCCGCACGGACAGTTCTCCAGGCGAGAAATCAGGTGCAGGCAGATGCCCGCTTTCCATCAGGGAGCTTCAGCCAGGAGATGCCGACGTAGGCCAGGTAGCCCCGGCCATCCGGAGCACGCTCGGCCCGCTCCTTGGACGCAGGCTCCGCCTTGTCCTCCGGTATGACGACGCGGTACCAGTCGTTGACGAGCTGGCCCGCCGTGTTGGCGAATTCACCCCCCTTGATGATGCAGAGGACCTCGATCGTGTCCTCGTCCATGGGCCAGCCTTCTTGGGCGCCGCCCGGATCGTCCGCCGTCCTTTCCTCGAGCGACACGCTTTCCCGTTCGACCAGACGCGGGCCGAACTGGGTCGGCAGCCAGCACCTAGCTGCCGCGCACTCAGGGCTGAACGTACTGATCTCGACTGTTGCGACGAGCGGGCCGTCCGCCTCTTGAGGCACAGGAGGTGCGGTCGTCGTTGTGCGGGACGCCTCTGTCTGCCCGCTTGACGTCGGCGGCTCCTGTGAGCCCCCTGTGTCTTCCGTGGCTCCGCAGGCCATCACCAGAACGGCCGTAGCGGCCACCGCCACGAGCACTTTGAACCGTTTCACTGAACTTCCTCCAACCTGCTCGAGAGGGCATACTGCCCTCTCTTAAAGTATAGATCGATACCCGTACTCGTTCAAACTACGTCAATTTTATGTCGGGGTAAAGCGCCTTGGTGGTGTCGTCAATCTCGGGGCGAAGCTGGGGGAATGGAACTCCCTCGCGGGCCGTCACGCCCTCCAGCATCCAGAAAAGGCGCTCGCTATGGCCATAGCCGCAGGCTGGTGGCATACCATATTCCAGCATTTCGACGAAGTCGATATCAAGCATCATCGCCTCATCGTCGCCAGCATCGCGCATGTTCTGTTGCTCGACAAAGCGGCCCAACTGATCGATCGGATCATTAAGCTCGCTATAGGCCTTGCACGCTTCGGTGCCGCCTAATATAAGATTGAATTGCTGCGTCAGCCTGTCGTCACGCGGCTGCACTTTAGCAAGTGGCTGCAAGAAGGTGGGCATATCCACCAGAAAGGCAGGGCCGGAAAGCTCTACACGGATTTTTTTCCAAAGTTTATCAAGCACGCGCGAACGGTTATCGATTT
>JALRBM010000053.1 GCA_023257755.1 Candidatus Saccharimonadia bacterium
GCGATGCTAAACGGCGGTTCGGGAATGGCCGGTCCGATTTGGGTCAAGACAATGCGCCAGGCGTTAGAAGGAGTGCCGAACACCCAGTTCCCTATGGCAAGCGGGATCGTGCAAAAACCGGTCTGTTTTGGCAGCGGGGGCCTGGCAAACACCGGCGGAACCAATACGTATAACGAATATTTCCTGGCCTCTGCCTTGCCGACCGAACAATGTACCGCAGCGCAAAAAGAACCCGAGAAGCCGGTCGAAAAACCAAAAGAAGAGGAACCCCAGACAGAGGAAGAAACGCCGGATGAAAGTGAATCTGGCGGCTCCGGAACGGGTGACGGTTCGAATGGCGGCAACAATAACGGCACAGGAGAAGGCAGCGGAAACGGCAACAGTGGCTCCGGGTCGGGTAATTCTGGATCGGGCGGGGGTGTAACACCGCCAATACGGCCGTAGCCGACCCGACTATGTCATAATAAAGACATGATTGCGCATGTTTCTGGAATAGTGGCCGAAAAATTTAATTCGTCTGTCATCGTCGATGTTCACGGGGTGGGCTACGAGGTGGCCGTGGCACTCGGTGATTTTGAGCACGCCGTTTTGAACGAAGAGGTAAAATTTTACACTTATCATCACATCCGCGAACAATCCCAAGAGCTGTTTGGATTTAGCAGCCTTGCGGCTAAAAAGCTGTTTGAAATGCTAATCACCGTGCAGGGCGTCGGGCCAAAGGCAGCGCTCGCCATCCTTTCCCTCGGTGATAGTGAGATGGTGCGAAATGCCATCGCCAGCAGCGACGCCGTATTTATCGCCAAGGCAAGCGGGGTTGGGAAACGAATTGCCGAACGCATTGTAGTTGATCTGGCCGACAAAGTGGGCCTACCGGTTCGTATGAACATCTCCCCAACCGGAGCCACCGGGCAGGTCAGCCATAATGATGAAGCACTTGAAGCCCTGGTGGCGCTCGGCTATACCCTGAACGATGCTACCCGGGCACTCGAAGGTGTCTCGACCGACCTTTCAACGGCGGATCGCGTGACGGCAGCCCTGAAGTCGGGTAATTAGGAAATCTTTTGGGCTATGATCCGGGTCCATATGTGAGTCGGGCGTTCACCCTCGCTCCCGTCTTCCAACTCGATAACCTCGTAGTTAGCTTGACGGACTATTTCGTAAATCTCATGCGGTTCCCAGTAGTTGATGTATCGTTTATTACCTAGTTTCTCGTCCACCCATTCATCCCCGGTGCCTTGCTTGACGTTAAAGGCAAGGATGCCTTCGCTAGCAAGAGCGTCATGGATATTTGCCAGCGCCTGCAGGGTATCTTTCTTGGTGAAGTGGGGAAAGACTGCATTGGCGAATATCAAATCGTATGATCCCTGAACACTATCCTTAGTGATATCTATATCGAGTGCAGGTTCTCCAACGGACCTAAGATACTCGATGAAGCTTTTACTGGCATCTGAACACTGAACGTTAAAACCCTTGCTACGCATGTAGCGGGCATCACGTGGCGTCGCGCTCCCTATCTCAAGAATGTTTCCATTCGGTTTAACATAGCCGAGGGTTGTGTCAATCCACGCCCTTAGCCGCTGGCGAGTGCCGTCATATGTTTGAGAGGTATGTTGGATATATGTATCCGCTGTTTGGTCATAGGCTTCAATGGTCAGTTTGTTCGAATTCATGGAAGCCACGGCTTACCTCTTATATGAGTAACTAATCAGATTAGTGTGCTACTATTATTAATGATATTGCAATATATTAGACACTATTATACGCTACATACAATCGTTTTTAAAGGGAGAGAGCAATGAAAGTTCATTTTATAACTTCACGGCAGAGCTTAGAGAATGACGTTAGTACGCTTCAGCGTATTACCGGATTTATCGGGAAGTCCGGTCACGCTCTTGCTAATAACTGGATTGATGAAGCCCTTGAGCGACAACGTAGTGGAAGTCATTTGTCTGCCGATTGGAAAAAAATCTACAAGGCAAACCTTGAAAACATCGCAGAAACAGATGTATTAGTTGCAGAAGTAAGTTATGAAAATTTCGGTGTCGGCTATCAAGTGGCTACAGCCGTTCAGCAAAAGAAGCCAGTCTTGCTTCTTCGTCACGCCGATGCTGACAAGGCGGTCTTTTCCACCGGCGTCGAAGATGGATGGGTACGTCAAGAAGAATATACTGACGGGAATATTGATAGTATTCTCGGGAAGTTTCTTGAGGATAATGACATTACTGTAAAAGATATGCGGTTCAACTTCTTCATCGATCGTCCAATCTATAATTATCTACGCTGGGCAGCGTTTAAAACTGGTAAAACTAAGGCAGAGGTCCTCCGCGAGCTTGTAAATCGGGAAATTGAAAACAAAGATTACTAGATTCTATCTTTGCACAAAAATAAACAACATTTCCTAAGAGCATAAGTGCTATACTAAGGATACATACGTATGGCAATTGAACGAATCGTTGATACTGGTGTTCATGATGATTCTGACGAGCAGCAAATCGAAGTGAGTTTGCGGCCGCAGAATTTTTCAGAATACATCGGCCAGGAGCGGTTAAAAAGAAATTTGAAGCTTGCAATCGACGCGGCCAAAAAACGCGGCGAGCCGATTGATCATGTCCTATTGTATGGTCCGCCAGGCCTTGGCAAGACGACTATGGCGACGGTGATCGCCAATGAAATGGGGACGAATATCCGTATTACGGCCGGGCCGGCGATCGAACGGGCCGGCGATCTTGCCAGCATTTTAACTAATCTGGCTGATGGCGATGTGCTTTTTATCGACGAGATTCATCGTTTAAGCCGTACTGTCGAAGAGGTGCTTTATAGTGCGATGGAGGATTTCAAGCTTGACATCGTGATCGGCAAAGGTCCGGCTGCCCGTTCGGTGCGGCTCGACCTGCCAAAATTTACGGTGATTGGTGCCACAACCCGGACAGGTTCGCTGGCTGCTCCGCTCCGCGACCGGTTCGGGCATATTTATCGTCACGAATTTTATACGCCGGAGGAAATTGGCCAGATCATCGCCCGGTCGGCCCGTATCCTGGAGAGTAGTATCCACCCCGAAGCTGCCAAAATGCTGTCCACCCGTGCCCGGCTGACGCCGCGTATCGCCAACCGTCTTTTGAAGCGGGTGCGTGACTACGCGGATGTCAACGGTGATGGCATTATCGATACGGTTTTGACCACTCAGGCGCTTGAAATGCTGGAAGTGGACGAGCTTGGCCTTGATCCGGCTGACAGGCACTTACTGACAAGCGTTATCGATAACTATGGCAATAATCCCGTGGGACTCAACACAATTGCTGCCCTAACGGGTGATGAGGCGACAACGATCGAGGATTTTTACGAACCGTACCTGCTACAACTTGGATTTATCGAACGCACGCCGCGAGGGCGCAAAGTAACGCCTAAAGCGCTGAAACATTTGGGAAGAGGTACGGCCGGCTCGCAGCAGAAATTGGTATAATAGGGATATGAATCCCTCTACTCCTGAAAAAGAAAAGCAGGCAGCCGCGCAGCCTGTCGCTTATGATAGTGAAGGCCGCCCCCTGTACGCAGCGCCGCCCCAGACCGGGCAGCCACAAGTTGTTCACCTGAGCCGGGCAGTTGATCCAGTCAAGCCGGAAATCTCTGCAGAAGTGAAGGCCCGTCACGACGAGTCGATGCGCAAGTACCCGCAGCTTAATCTTAGCGACGGTGAGTTTATCATCAGTGCGGTACGGCGGCATCCGATCGGATTGTTTTGGCCGGTGGGATCGATTATTTTTCTTGTGGCGCTTACGGCTTCGCTGATGATTAATTTTCCCTTGATCGCAACGTCTATGGGATGGTTCAATGCGCCGTCATACGAATCGATCTTGATGACCGGCGGGCTTCTGATCCTCCTTTTCCTGATAATCGGCTACGTTGCCATCTGGATTTATGTAAATAACAAATTCTTTCTAACGAATGAAAGTGTCATTCAGGAGATCCAGACGAGCTTGTTTTCCCGTCACGAACAAACCGTCAGTCTGGCTAATATCGAGGATGCCAGCTATAACCAGCAGGGGATCGTGCAGACGCTGTTTAACTATGGCTCGATCCGGTTAAGTACCGAGGGTGACGAAACGACCTATCGCTTTTACTATGTGACCAATCCAAAAGAGCAGATCGCCACGCTAAATAATGCCGTCGAAGCCTTCAAGGCTGGTCGCCCGGTTGTTGATTAGCGGCGGCTTGTCTTGACGTAGTCAGCTTCGCGTTCGAGATCGGCGCGTAGCGTGTATGACTGACACTTGTCGTTATCACAATTGGTACCTTCGTAACGGTAGTCAGAGGCACTTTCGTTCATTTTGGCACCGTCCGGGTCGGTAAACAGGACCGGATCGACAGCGGGTAGCGTTTTACTGTCAATTTTTGAAGGGTAAAACTTGTTTTTCTCGTAAAAGACCTCTTCAAGGGTGAAATACATAGCGTTAATTGCCGTCTTGCGGTCATTATCACGCTGCGTCGCTATGAGGTTGCTCCTTTGCATAAGCAGTAGCGTCGCTACCAGTCCTAGAAACACGATGACAGCAATAATTTCGATGACAGTAAACCCTGATGCTCGTTTCATTAGGTTTATTATAGCACGACAAAGTGAGCGTCCAGGATGCCCGCGCTTATCTGGAAAAAAATAGTCGCTCGTCGTATAATAAGAGGAGCAATAAGAGAGGGAAGTATGGCGAAAAAGGCTGATAAAACTGATGTTTCGGAGCACTCGACAAATGACGCTAAACTAAAGGCACTAGGCCTCGCGATGGATCAGATCACCAAACAGTTTGGTGATGGATCGATCATGAAGCTCGGCGAAGCGCACAAAGTAGATGTAGAATTGATCCCGTCGGGCGCGCTAAGCCTGGATCTTGCACTTGGCGGCGGCTATCCAAAGGGGCGTATCATCGAAATTTATGGACCGGAAAGCTCGGGTAAGACAACCCTGACGCTTCATGCGATTGCGGAGGTGCAAAAAGCCGGTGGGACGGCGGCCTTTATCGACGCCGAGCACGCGCTTGATCCGTCCTATGCTAAAAAGTTGGGTGTCGACACGGATAACCTTCTCGTGTCGCAGCCGGATAATGGCGAACAGGCGCTCGAGATTGCCGAGGCGTTGGTACGCTCCAGTGCCGTTGATCTAGTGGTGGTCGACTCGGTTGCCGCACTTGTGCCGCAGGCCGAAATCGAAGGCGACATGGGCGACAGCCACATGGGTCTGCAGGCTCGCCTGATGAGCCAGGCACTTCGTAAGTTGACCGGTCTTATTAATAAAAGCAAGACAACAGTCATCTTCATCAACCAGATCCGTATGAAGATCGGTGTCATGTTCGGCAACCCTGAGACGACTACCGGTGGTAACGCGCTTAAATTCTATGCTTCTGTTCGTATGGATATCCGCCGCACCGGCCAAATCAAAGAGGGCGAGGACGTTATCGGTAACCGTACTAAGGTAAAGATCGTGAAGAACAAGATCGCGCCGCCGTTCCGTATCGCCGAATTCGACATCATGTATAACGAAGGTATCTCTAATACGGGTGACGTCTTGGATCTGGCTGTTCAGCACGGTATTGTTGGCAAATCGGGTGCTTGGTTTGACTATAACGACGCCAAGATTGGCCAGGGTCGCGAGGCAACAAAAAAATACCTCAAGGAAAACCTGGAGGTATTGGCAGAAATTGATGCCAAAGTACGCGAGAAAGTAGCTGTAGAGCAGGCATAGTTCATTCGCAACTAAAAAGCCTCTCGACGAAGAGGCTTTTTAGTTGACCTATACAATAAAAGATGATATTATCTTTTTTGGTCATGCGGGATGTACCCGCACCGAGAGAAATGGGAAGTGATCATGACCGCACCGGTCTTGAACCTCCGCGACATCAACTTCGACCCGCGCGCCAACGAGCACGGCGACCTCGCCCAGCAGTTCCGTGCCTTCTGCGACCAGTCGATCCGCTACTGGCGGAACGTCGCCCTGCTCCGCCGCAACGACAGCGAGAGCTTCGCTGTGGTGGTGAAGGTCCTCGACACGGACGCCAACCTGGCCTCGCTCGTCGACGACCCGGCGGCGCTGTTCGACTTCGCCTTCGTCGAGGGCGACGAGAGCCAGCGGTACGCCGCCAACGCCCTGCGCAAGATGCGGGCGGCGGCGCGGACCGGCAAGGACACGGCCGAGCTCAACGACGACTCGTTCGAGAACGTGGTCGACGGCTCGACCGACTCCCGGGACAAGCTGCCCTGGGGCGAGTTCCCCTACGGGGGCGCCCGGTGGTACGTGCGCGGCAACGTGTGCGTGCTGGTCGGTGTGAGCGGCTTCACCCAGGAGGAGGACCACTTCCTGGCCGGCGTGGTCGGCGAGTTCTGCGCCCTCAAGCTCACCGGGCACGACGAGGCCGCCGCGGCCGCGCCCTCCGAGGAGTGACCAACACCCGACAGAACCGTCACGGGTAAATGACGGTTCCCCGCTCCGGGGAGACCTGGGGCGGGGTAGACCCCCTGAAAGCTGAATAGTTTTATTAAGCTTTGAGGGGGTTTATTGTTTTGATCGTATAATAGTAAAAGTGAAGATTACCGGTATTACTGCCCAGCAAAAAAATCCCGACCGAGTGAACATTATGGTCGACGGAAACTACCGCTTTAGCCTGGATATTTTTCAGGTTGCCGATTTAGGTATCCGGACTGGTAAAGAATTTAGCGAACCTGAACTGGTTGAGCTTGAAAATGAGAGCGTGTTCGGCAAACTGTACGCCAGAACGTTGGAATATTGCATGATGCGACCTCATTCTGCCAAGGAAGTACGGGACT
>JALRBM010000061.1 GCA_023257755.1 Candidatus Saccharimonadia bacterium
TCACGGAGGCGCTAAGGGATCGGGCGACGAAGCTTATTGAAGGTGTTCATCGAGATAACGGCTACCATGCGGTGGCTCTCACCAAGCTAAAAAGTGGCACCTGGTTACAGTTCGATCCTAATTTTGAAGCCTCGGCAGTGCTAGGAGAGGGCGAAAGCGTCTCGTTTGATCAGGCGCGGGAATATCTGGAAAGTCTAAAAGATATTGCGCCTGGTCTGGAGACAACGGTATTTAGTAGGCTGGGGACCCTTAGTGATGTGGCACGGATGATGCTAGACACCGGGCATCCTTCGACTATAGCCGAACCGTCGGCTATTCGGGCAATCCTGTTGGACCCCTCCCGTGAATCTGTCACGCAGCGATTGAAGGAGTGTGTGATGGATGCCTTTTTTGAAGCGCCTCGGGAAGTTGAGTATCTCGCCAATCTGTGGTCCGATTATAGTGGCATGCAAGGCGGGCGGGATTATGATGAGCCCGGCGGCAGAGGTTTTTACGCAGTATTCAATAAATATATTCTCGGCTCGTCACCTGTGGATGCCTTTTTGGACAGATGTCAGAAGGATGAACGTTATCTGGAGCGTCGGATTGAGGATCTTCGCGCACTCCCCCTTATGGTACTTGGGTGGTATGCGCTTGACGGAATGCATATTACAAATGAGAGGATTGCTAACCATATTGCCCTAGAGGTCGGCAGGCCAGCGGCGCGAATAGGCGCGGCAGTTTTAAACGATTTCGCCTCGTACTGTGACGACCGGCTTAGTCCTAGTTTCCGACTTTCCCACTGGAGCAGCCACATTCCTATTACAGAGGCTTCTTATAGAAGGGGGTGTTCGGAGACGCAGGATGAAGTCCTGATAAACAATGCTAAATGGCTCCGGACTGGTTTGCGTTATAATAAAGATTATGATATAGTAAATTTACTCCTGGAACCCCAGGATTGACGCACACGATCAGAGGAGAGTGCTATGTCTGTTGTTGACCCCGATGGTCTGGACAAGCTGATCGCGAACACCCCCGGCATCGGCCGGAAGCTCGCGGCGAAGCTCCGCGAGGCGAACACCGCCCCCGCCGATGGCGAGGCCGCTGCCTCGGGCACCTCGCCCAGGGGCCACGGCGCGCCGCAGCCGGCGGCGATCGAGGTCGAGGGCCTCTAGGACGTGTGAACGTCATGGGTGGGGCGCCGCCACGCGCCCCACCTACGTCCCTGTACTTAAAAGAACATCGCATGCATAGCGATGTTCTTTATATATCGATAGGCTGTATGTCTCCTGATTTCAGATCGTGGAGACTGTACGGGCCAAAGTGCGTCCGGTGAAGCCTCGTTACCTCATAGCCTAGGGCTGCAAATGTGCGGCGGATTTGACGGTTACGACCTTCGTGCATCGTTACCTGCCAATCCTTTCTATTCTCATGGCCTATTCTTGTCAGTAGCAGCTTGCTCGGCCCATCTTCCAGCGTTAGTCCATAGTCGCTGATCATTTGCTGGTGCAGTGGTTCGAGCTCCCTGTCGAGACTGACTTCGTATAGCTTTACTTTTTTGAATTTAGGGTGGGTCATCCGGTGGGCAAAGTCGCCGTCATTTGTCAGGATGATGAGTCCCGAGCTGTCTTTGTCTAACCGCCCTACGGGTTTAAGCGCACGCAGGTCAACGGGGAGGAGTTCGTAGATAGTCGGCGTGTCACCTTGCCGGCGACGTGAGCAAACGTACCCGACGGGCTTATAGAGCATAATATAAGAGTGCTTTGCGTCGCTCTTAACTGGAGAGCCGTTGATTTCAATATGGTCGTCAGCTGAAACGCGACTGCCTAAAAGGGCGATCGCGTGATTAACTCTTACCTTCCCCTTTTCGATCATCAGGTCGGCCTCACGCCGAGAAATACCCAGCTGAAGTGCCAGGTATTTGTTAAGGCGGGTTGTCTCGGGTATTGACATCGGTGGCTATTATACCAGCTAAACGGCTGGTTGAGGACCACTGGACCCTGCAGGACGCGGTGTTTCCTCGAACTCTATGCCGGAACCCTCAGGTTGTTGAGGGGGAGCCTGCGGAGCCGGAGCGGGCGGTAGTGGTGGTTGAGCAGGAGCCGCTGGCGTAGGAGGAGTTGGTGGAAGAGGCGGACCCTGGGGAGCGGCCGCGACGGGCGCGGGTGGTGGAGGCGGCGCGACTGGAGCTGCCGGAGACGTAGGTGCTGGCGCCTGGGCCTGGCTTAGTTCTTGGTCCATAAGGGCGCTAATATCCGGCTTGCCGTCCTGCTGTCCAATTGGATGGATGATGCGCTCCCCGAGGCTTGCCGGGCGAGCGGTAGAAAATGGCGCGGTAGGCTGTGGCATCGCGGAATGAGCGTTGCTTGGAGGCACTGGTGCGCGCGGAGGCACCGCCGTAGGTTGGGAGGCTGGCTGAACTGGTGCAGGTGGGACATTGGCCTGTGGTGCAGGCGTTGCGGCGGGAGCAGGCTGCCGCGCGGGAACCTCCGGAGCTGGGCGTACTGCGGCAGGCGCCGGACTGGAAGCGAATGGCTGCGCCGCTCCGCTGACAGGAGCATCACCGAGGACTTCGTGGATTGTCCGAACAACATCTTCGATTCCGACCTGTGACTTGACTAGATAGCGGTCAGCGCCTAATGCTTCGCCGCGGGCACGCTGGTCTTCCGAACTTAGCGCGGTCATCATAATTACTTTGATGGTTTTGGTTTCGGTGGTCGAACGCAGGATATCGAGCATGTCAAAACCGCTGATCTTTGGCATCATGACGTCGCTTACTATCAGTTGCGGCCGTTCCTTGATTGCCATAGCGAGCGCTTCCTCGCCGTCTCCTGCCGAAACGATATCGTACCCCTCGGCTAGTAGACGAACGCCATATATTTCGCGCAGACTTTTATCGTCTTCTACCAGTAGTATTTTGGTCATATTACCCTCTATTGTACATACGGGCGGTAAAAATTACTATACCCCTTATGGTTTTTAACGGCGCGGCGGAATAGGAATACCATCCGTGCGGTTTCGCCGGTATTGGTCCGGGTTTTGTTCGATCGCAGTAAGAGGGACGTTAGGGTGAGCATTGGCAGGTGAATCGGAGATGACGGGCGGTTCCGGCGCAGGTGCCTGCTGGAATGTTTGCAGCTGCTGGGCAACAGTATTAGCCGGTACATTGGTATACGTTGCTTCGCCCATCGGTGGCGTGGGTTGGGCTGGTGCAATCGGCGGGCTTGGCGGTGAAGGTGCTACAGGTTGAGGTGGCGAAACGGGAGGTTCGGCTGGCACTGCGACCGCTGGATCGGCCATAGCAACGGTTTGGACGTTGGTAATGATTTGATTCCCTCCCAAGTTGGCCGATTCGATGATGCGAGTGGCTTCCTCGTGTGAGATTCGGGGCACTTCTACGTAAAACGTACTTCCCTGCTTATATTCACTTTCTAGCCAAATCCGTCCGCCCATTGCTTCAACCAGCTTTCGTGAAAGATAGAGCCCAAGACCGGTGCCGCCGATTTCGCGCGTATCACTGTTATCGACGCGGTAAAACTTTTGGAAAAGGTGTCCTTGATCCTCTTTTGGAATGCCGATACCGCTGTCGGCGATGCTGATGACGATATGGTCCTCGTCGCCATTGATATCGACGACAACCTCGCCCTTCGGTGTATATTTGATAGCATTTTCAACGAGGTTTGACGATACTTCCCGCAGATGGTCGTTATCGACGTTCGCGTAATAAACAGGGTTCAAGCGCCGCCCACCACCGTCTTCCTGATTATCGGGGTTAGGCTTGAATAAGACGCGCAGACCTTTTTCGGTAGCTTTTGGTCGCAGTCCGTCAACGATCTCTTCCATAAAGGCAACGACATCCACGACTTTCGGGTTATTGGACAAGCGGTGGTCGTCGGCCTTACTGACGTCAAGGAGGTCCTGGAACAGGCGCCCTAGGTGCTGGGCGGATTCGTGGGCTTTGGTGATAAATTCCCGCGCCTTTTCGTCGATTTGGGCCGTTTGAGGGTTAAGCGCCAGACCCAAGTAGCCCTCGATTGAGGCGACCGGCGTGCGCATTTCGTGGCTGGCCGTGCTGATGAACTCGGCTTGTTCGCGCTCCTCGGCCTTTTCCTTGGTGATATCCCGAAATACCACGATAACTCCGGCACCAAGGGCACCGACAGGTGAAACGACAAGGGCGACCAGCAGTTTTTTGCCAGAGTTGGTGATAATGGTAAGATCCTTCGATTCTTCTTCCTTGTTCGTGGCCAGGACCTTGGCGATGGGGTCGCTTGCAGAGGTTAGTTCCGCCCCATCTTTATCGGTCAGCTTAAGAACGGATTTGTAGTCGAGGGCCAACGCGTCCTGCTTACCCCAGCCTATAATTTGCTGCGCCGCTGGATTGATCAGCTGGATGGTTCCTTGGGCGTCGAGGGCAATGACTCCGTCGGCGATAGCGTTAATGACCACCTCCGCCTTCCCTGCTACCTGACTGAGTTCGGTGGCAAGTTCTTTATACGCCTTGTCGCCCGAATCGTTCTCTTCGCTTTTCTTGTGCCATATTAAATAACTTACTACCAAAGGAAGCTCGCCAGTAAGGACGATGGTCATGATCGCTTCCCTGGAGAGCGTTCCGCCGGTTGCCTGGAGGAGTAAGTATAGCGTGACGGCTGCAAAAAGCGGGAGTAATCCATACGCCCCGAAGATACCGGAAAAAATGGCGATGACCATCCACAGTGCGATAAATGGCGATGAGACGCCGCCCGTCTCCAGGATTAAGACCGATACCATGGCGGCCAATAAGGCGAAGGCGCCCAGTGATGTCCAGGGGATGTATTTTTTTGGCGCCCATAAGTACGAAACAAATCCGGTGGTGAGAGCAAATCCGGCTAAAACGGCGGCGATATCTGTGACGAGCAGGGCCGCTCCGATGCTTTTGACATCGGCAAAATACGCCCAAAAATACAGCGCTAACATGACGGCTGCCACAACCATGACAGCCTCACAAATTCGGCGATGCCAAAAACGTGTCAGTGCTAGCGGTTTGATACTGCCCCCTATTTAGTGCAAGTTACTTATGCCTATCATTATGCCAATAACCGCCCTGGTATGCAAGGTAGCCGCCTCAATGCGACAACTATTTTATTGACTTTATGAAATCACTTTGATAAATTAGTGAATGAATATTCACTAATTGAGGCATTATCATGGCAAGACCACGGACCGTCACCGATGAAAAACTAC